>JAFGMW010000031.1 GCA_016927275.1 Pseudomonadota bacterium | reverse complement strand
TCTCAGCCTCTGCCCTCTCATCCCATCGCCCTCGCCCCGTTTATGATGTCCATGAGCCCGGAGGTGATCTCGTCCTGCCTCGCCCTGTTGTACACCGAGGTGAGGTGGGCGATCATGTCGTCCGCGTTTTTCGTGGCCGCGTCCATGGCGGTCATCCTCGCGGCGTGCTCCGAGGCCTCGGACTCCAGCAGCGCCTGCTTCACCGTGCTGACGAGCGACTGCGCCGTCAGCATGTCGAGGGCCGCAGCCCTGCCCGGCTCGTAGAGATACTCGATGTTGTGCTCCCTGTCGTAGCCGCGGTGCGCCAGCGGCAGCAGGTTCCAGAAGACGGGCCTCTGCCGGGATGAGCTCACGAACCTGTTGAACCCTATGTTGCAGCCTGCGCTCTCGCCGGTGCGGCACCTCTCCGTCGCCGTCTCCAGCAGCCACTTTATCACGGCCTCCTGCCCGCCCGACGACGGGACCTCCACCACGTCGTAGTCGCGCGCGGACAGCCACTTCGCCCCCTGCCTGCCGACCACGAAATTCTTGACGCGGATGTCGTGTATCATGTGCTCGAGTATCCCCTCCTCCGCGTCGCGCAGCAGGTTCTCGTTGAACCCCCCGCAGAGCCCCCGGTCCGATGTCACGAGGATGAGGTCGATGCAGTCGAGCCTCTGAGGCCTCCTCCATAGCGGTGGCGCCTCCCTGCCGAGCCTCCTCGACACCCTGACCGTTATGCCGTGCAGCGCGGAGGTGTAGGGCCTGTCGGCCAGCGCCCTCTGCTGGGCGCCCTTGAGCCTGGCGGCGGCGACGAGCTTCATGGCACGCGTGATCTTCTGCGTGCTTCGCACCGAGGCTATCCTGCGCCTTATCTCCTTCTGAGTTATCATCGGTCATGCGCGGGCCCGACCCCTCAGGGCGCCGCCTCCTGCGCGACAGGGACGAACTGCTTCTTGAACTCCTCTATGTGAGCCTCCAGCCTCTGGGACGACAGCACGTCGAGGTCGCCGCTCGATTCCATCTTCTTCACCAGCTCGTCGTCGCTCTCCTCCACATGCCTCAGGAGCCCGTCCGCGAACTGTGCGACCTGGTCGAGCCTGATGCCGTCGAGGTGGCCGGTCACCCCGCAGTAGATCTGTATCACCTGCTCGGAGATCCGCATGGGCCTGTACTGCTTCTGCTTGAGGAGCTCGGTGAGCCTCTCGCCCCTGCCTATCTGCCGCCTCGTCGACTCGTCGAGCTCCGCCCCGAACTGCGCGAACGACTTCATCTCCCTGTACTGGGCGAGGTCGAGCCTGAGCGTCCCCGCGACTCGCTTCATGGCCCTGGTCTGCGCGGCGCCGCCGACCCTCGAGACCGAGAGGCCGGCGTTGATGGCCGGCCTCTGCCCCGAGTAGAACAGGTCTGAGTCGAGGTATATCTGGCCGTCGGTGATGGAGATCACGTTCGTCGGTATGTACGCCGATATGTCGCCCGCCTGCGTCTCCACTATCGGTATTGCGGTGAGCGAACCGCCCCCCAGCTCGTCCGAGAGCCTCGCCGCGCGCTCGAGCAGCCTCGAATGCAGGTAGAAGATGTCGCCCGGATAGGCGTCCCTGCCGGGCGGCCTGCGGAGCAGCAGGGCGAGCTCCCTGTACGCTACCGCGTGCTTGGAGAGGTCGTCGTACACCACGAGCGCGTGCCTGCGCGACTCCATGAAGTGCTCGCCAATGGCCACGCCCGCAAACGGCGCGAGGTACTGCAGGGCCGCCGGCTCCGACGCCCCTGCGACGACCACGGCCGTGTACTCCATGGCGCCGTGGGCCCTCAGCTTGTCCACCACCCTGGCGACTGTCGAGACCTTCTGGCCTATGGCGACGTATATGCAGAGTACGCCCGCCCCCTTCTGGTTTATGATCGCGTCCACCGCCAGGGCGGTCTTGCCGGTCTGGCGGTCGCCTATCACCAGCTCGCGCTGCCCCCTGCCTATCGGGGTGAGCGCGTCTATCGCCTTGATGCCGGTGAAGATCGGCTCGCAGACAGGCCTGCGCTGCACGACCCCCGGCGCCTTGCCCTCAAGGTTCCTCATGGTCGGCGAATCCACGGGGGGGCCGCCGTCTATCGGCCTGCCGAGCGCGTCGACCACTCGGCCCAGCATCGCCTCCCCCACTGGGACGGAGGCGATGCGCTTCATCCTCTTGACCTCGTCGCCCTCCTTGAGCTTCACGTCGTCGCCCATGATCGCCGCGCCGACCATGTCCTCCTCGAGGTTCATCGCGATCCCCACGACGCCGTGGCCGAAATCCAGAAGCTCGCCGGCCATGGCCCCCGAGAGACCGTACACGTAGGCGATCCCGTCTCCGACCGTCACGATCTGGCCTGTCTCGTCGGCCGAGGGGCCTGACCCGAACTCGCGGATCTGCTCCCTGATGATGCGGCTCACCTCGTCTGCCCTGATCTCCATCAGCGCTCCTTGTCGTGCGAATAGAGCACGCCCCTGAGCCTCGAGAGCCTGCCGGCGGCCGACGCGTCGAAGTGCATGTCGCCCAGCCTAACATCGAAGCCCGCCATGAGCGACGGGTCGACGTCCACGTCGCACTCCACCTTCATGCCGGTCGATGCGGAGAGCGCCCCCTCGACCCTGGATCTGATATCACCGGCGAGCGAAGCCTCGGCAACCCTGAGCTTCGCCCTTTGCTTCCCCTCGATGCGAAAGATCATCTCGACGGCCTCTTCCGCGACCAGCGGTATGAGTTTTGCCCTCCCCTTTTTGATCATGAGGAGGACGGCCGACTCCGCTTCGCGCGAGAGGCCGATCTCCTTCGCGCACGCAGATGCCATCTTCGACCTCGCGGCGAAACTCCGCCTCTCGTCGGAGAGCGCCCTCACAAGGCCCGGCACCGAGCCGCAGGCCTCTGCGAGCGAGCTCATCTGTTCGGCCAGCCCAGCGAGCCCTGCGGCCGCATCGACGAGCCCGCGTGCGTATCTCCTGGCGAGAGATCTCTCCTTGAGGTCCAATGCCACCCCCGTTCATCGGCCGGCGCAGGCCTTCTCGAGCTCATCGAGCCCGCTCTTTGCCATCGCCTGCCGGCGCTCTTTTCCAAACATCCCCGCGAGCTTCGCGTCGATGAGACCGAAGGCCCCGTCGAGAAGCCTCTCCTTCACCACGCGTTCCGCCCTCTGCCTCTCCTCCATGGCGAGCCTGCCGGCCCCCTCGACCACCTGATCCGCCTTGAATCGGGCCTCCTCCATGACCGCCTCGCACTCCTTCGCGGCGCGGGCCGCTATCGCGCCGCGCCTTGCCGCTATTTCCCCGGGCAGCCGCTCGTAGGTCTCGCGGCTCTCTGCGAGGGTCGTCCTGGCCGCCTTGAGCGCAACCACCGATTCGATCATCTGCCTCCTCACCCTCCTGTGCTTTGCGAAGAAAAACTGGCGCATGGATCTGCCCATCACCCTCAGCAGGAAAAATGCCAGGATCGAGAAGTTGACAACCCTTAATATGAGAGGACCGGTCATGCCCAATCCATCCCCCTGGCAAGCCCGCCGCATCAGTGAGCGATGCGCTCGGCCATGGCCTCCGCTATCTCTTCCGCGCAGCCGCCCGCCTCGATATCGAGAGAGGCCCTCGTCGCCTCTGCGCCCTTTGCCGCTTCGGAAATTATATCCCTCGAGCTTTCCCTGGCAGCCGCCACCGTGCTGTCCGCCACCCTGTGCGCCTCGGCGAGTCGCTTCGCCCGCTCGGCCTGCGCCTCTGTCAGGGCCATGGCCAGCACCTCCCTGCGCCCCTCGTCCAGCTGCCCGGCCTCCGCGACGAGCGTCTCCGCCTCCCGTTTCGCCTCGGTCGTGAACTCCCTGCGCCTCTCGATTATCCTGCGGATGGGTGAAAAGACAAGATACGAGAGGGCGAAGACTGCCAGGACGAAGATCGCCGTCTGGACAGGGAGCGTCCAGTCGGGCGTCAGCTTGAACATTTCGTTGGCCACAGCGATCATGCGGCTCCCCCTGGCGCCGTCTGCCGGGACGCCGTCACATCATGAGCGAGTCGGCGCTCTCGTCGGCGGAAAAAGCCCCCTCGGAGGCAGGCATCTCGCCGGCGGCCCGGACCTGGGTCGAGGCGCCGAGCAGCATCTGGCTGCGCCCCTGGAAGACAGCTCCCTCCTCGACCACCAGCGCCGGCGCCTCGATGTCTCCCGTGAGGTTCGCGCCGCGCCTGAGCTCGACCTTCTGCTTCGCCTCAACGGTCCCCTGAACGCTGCCCTCGATTATGATCGTGTCGATCTGTATCCTGGCCGAGATCTTCGCCTCCGGGCCGACTATCAGGGTGCCGTCCGAGAGTATCTCCCCCGTGAAATCGCCGTTGATCTGGACCGTGCCGTCGAAGGCGAGTTTCCCCTCAACGCTGCATCCGCGATCAATGAGGCCGTTGATCTGGTTTGCGTCCCTGTTGTTCCGTGCCATTGGATTCCCCCTCGGTTGATGTTTCGGTTTATGCCTCGCACGCAGCGGCCGCTTCCCTGCTGCACGCTATGGTCGTGTATATCCTGTCAAGGTCCTGCGGCGAATAGTAGTCTATCGTGATCCTGCCGCCAACCCCGCTGGTGGAGATCTGGACCTTCGTCCCGAGGAACTGCTTCAGGTTGTCGGCGATCTCCGCCAACTGCGGCGAGAGCTGGGCCTTCCTGCGCCTGCGTCTATTATCACCCGAGGCGTAAGACTGCACCATCTTTTCCACGTCGCGGACCGTGGGGGTGTCGCGCAGTATCCGCTCCCTGAGCTTGAGCCTGTCGTGGATCTTCTCGACCGCCAGTATCGCCCTGGCGTGGCCGGCCGAGTAGCGCCCGTTGGCCACGTCCTCCTGTATGAGCTGCGGGAGCGCAAGCAGCCTCACGCTGTTTGCGACCGCGGCCCTCGACCTGCCGACCTTCTTCGCCACGTCATCCTGCGTGTACTTGAAGAGCTCCATCAGCTCCCGATAGGCGTGCGCCTCCTCGATCGGGTTCAAATCCTCGCGCTGTATGTTCTCTATGATCGAGAGCGCGAGCATCCCCTCGTTGTCGACCTGCTTCACGACCGCCGGCACCTTCTCGAGGCCAGCCATGCGCGAGGCGCGCAGCCTGCGTTCGCCTGCGATGAGCTCGTAGCGGCCGTCCGGCAGCGGGCTAACCGCCAGCGGCTGAAGGATGCCCTGCTCCCCGATCGAGTCGGCCAGCTCCCTGAGCCTCTCCTCGTCGAAGACCGTGCGCGGCTGGAGGCGGTTGGGCACGATCCTGTCGATCGGTATCTGCCTGAAACCCGCGGAGTCCAAAGCCCCATCCTCAGCCGCGACCATCGGCGGCGGTATCAGCGATTCAAGCCCTCTCCCAAGACCTCTCTTTGCCTGCATTTAAAACCTCCGTGATCTGTGATCAGCCT
>JAFGMW010000030.1 GCA_016927275.1 Pseudomonadota bacterium | reverse complement strand
TCTCGGCCTGTGGAAGAGGTAGGGGATTCCGAAGCCGAAGGCGGATCCTATGACTGCTCCTGCAATAGTGTCGGTGAGGTAGTGCTTGTCGGCGGCGAGCCGAAGATAGCTCGCGGTCGCCGCGATCGCGAGCCCGCTCCCCCAGATCACAGGGGCGAGGCGGTAGCCGCGCATCTGGGCGACGGTTCCTGAGGCGACAGCCAGCGAGAACGCAAGGCTCGTGTGGCCGGAGTAGAACGAGATGTTGTCGCGAGGGCTCTGCGAGCCTGCGCCGTAGTGCGCGTATGGGCGCTGCCTCCCGACCGCGATCTTCACGAGCTGCGTTGCGAACTGCGAGAGCGCCGCCGCCTCTGTGATCACCAGCGCGTCGACCCAGAAGTCGGAGAGGGCCCCGTCGTGGTTCGCCGCGAGAGCGTCGAGCCCGTACGCCGCCATCGGCGCGGCGACGTATGCAAAGAGGTCGCTCGTTCGGCCGGCGGCGCTCGTGTTCGACCACTTGAGATTCCGGTGCCCCCAGTCGTCGAACGAGTTCACGGAACACCAGCGGCAGCCCGCGGGCGCCATCCGGTTCACCCCGGCCCACGTTATCGCCCAGCCGGTCGCCGCGATCGCGGTGGCGGAGAGATCCATCCTCAGATCGTATCTGAGATCGTGCCGGCCCCCATCGCCGGCCAGCGCCCCGCTTTGGAGGCAGAAGAAAGCGATCAGCGCAGGCGCCAGGATCAAGCCGAATGACTTTCTGATGATCCCCCTCCTAACTATTGATTATTAAATGCAAAGTACATCATGCACAATAATTCGCAACATTTTTCGAAATCAGCCGAACAAGGTCTGTATGGCGGAGTTTCAGCTCAATACTGCGCGCGGGCGTCTGCTCATGTCGCTGCCGGCCTCCACGCCGTTGTTCGCATCGGCTGAGCAGGGCCGGGATGAGGCCGCAGCCGAGGCCGCGGCAGGGGACCGCCCGGGCGAAGGGCCCGGGGCCGGCTTTTCGCCCGGCATCGGGACCGCGGTTGCAATCGGTGTTGCGGCCCTCCTCGTTGGAAGCGCGCATCTCTTCCTCAGGTCCAGGCGCATCAAATTCACGCTCAATCTGGCGGGGACGATGGTCAAGAACGGCCTGAAGGCCCTGGCGAAAGACGAGGCGCTCGATCAGCTCCGCGCCTCCCTCGGCGTCCTGGAGAGGGACGACCCGCAGCAGCTCACGCCCACGTTGAATTCGCTCTTCGCGTGCGTGTCGCACATCTTCGCGAGCGACAACATGGCCGATCAGGACCTGGGACAGGTAGCCCCCTCCTACCTGCTGTACGAATACTACGGCGACCTGGGCGATCTGCGCCGCGCGCGGGCAGCGGCGGATGCGGTGTACCATGCCTACGTCGGGACCTCCGCCTCGTTCAAAAAGGCGGCCGGGATCCATTCGAAGCTCTCACGGGGCGTGGGCAGGCTTGTGAGCGACAGGGAGTGGGAGGGGGTGTTCGTCAGGGCCATGCACTCGATGGTCGCGGCGCAGCTCATGTACAGGCGATCCGCCGGGGCCAGGAGCCTGGCTCAGCGGATCGACGATCTCAAATCGGCGCACGGGATGGCCAATCGCGCCGTCTCGGCAGTCGAATACATGCGCAACGCGTGGGTGGAGGAGCAGGGGGTGCGGGGCGCGAAGGACAACCCCGGGCTTCGCGACGAGATCACCGAGGTGGTCGAAGTGGGGCAGGGGCTGAAACGGAGTGCGCTCGAGAGGGTCAACCTGCTGTTCAGGCCGGCCGAGGCGCTCGAGAAAAACGTCCGCCTTGAGCTGCGCAGGCTGAGGGAGGGGACCTGGTCCGACCGCGGCCCCGGAGGGACCGGCTCCGTGACATTCTTCAGGGGGCCGATGCAGGATTCCCGGAATGATGGCGGCGGGCCGGACAGCGCCGCCTTCTCGATGCTCACGCCCATGCCTTCGTTCGCCGTGCCCCCGCTGATGGCGTTTCGCCCCTTGAGGTGAGCCCGGTCTCAGTCCTCTTTGCCGGTCCAGCAGTAGGTGCAGAGCTTCTCCCTCGGCAGGCCTATGGCCTCGACCATGTCGGAGAGCCGCTGATAGCGGATGGTGGTCACGCCGATGTCCTTCGTGATCCATTCCACCATGCGCCCGTATTTCTCCCCGTCCTCGTCCAGATAGTCGGAGACGTCCTCCACGTGCCTGCCCTCGAGCGCGTCGATCGCCCTGCGAGCGATCAGCTCGTCGGCGGAGCGGGTGGATATGTTGAACTTGCAGGGGAACATGAGCGGCGGGCACGCGGGCCGGACGTGGACCTCCTTCGCCCCGTTGCCCCAGAACTTGTGGACCGTGAAGTTCTTGAGCTGCGTCCCGCGCACGATCGAGTCCTCGCAGAGGCACACGCTCTTCCCGTCGATGAGATCCCTGATCGCGATGAGCTTCATCTTCGCCACCCTGTCGCGCTCCTCCTGGGTCGGGGGGGTGTAGCTCCGGCCGTAGCCGGGCGTGTACTTCACCAGCGAGCGCCTGTAGGGGATCCTGGACTCCATCGCGTAGCCGACCGCGTGCGCCACCCCCGATTCCGGCACCCCGGTCACGAGGTCCGGCTTAATGTCGTCGCGCCTTGCCAGGCAGCGGCCGCACCTCTCGCGAACCGCCTCCGCGTTGATCCCCTCGTAGCACGAGCTGGGAAACCCGGTGTATATCCACAGAAACGAGCAGGTCTTGCAGCGGTCGCCCGCCTTCCTCACGACCCTGGGGCCGTCCTTGTCGATGAACAGGACCTCTCCGGCGCCGAGGTACTTCTCGATCTCATATCCCTGGTTCGTGAGCGCGCCGCTCTCCGTGGTCACCGCCCAGTTCCGCCCGTTCCTGCCGAGCACGAGCGGGGTGTAACCGTAGCGGTCCCTCGCCGCGTAGATGCCGCCTTCGGTGAGTATCAGCATCGAGCACGAGCCGTCTATGTGCTTGAAGACCTGCTCTATGCCGTCCGCGACGTCGTTGCCCGTGTTGATGATCTTGGCGACCACCTCTGTCTGGTTTATCTTTCCGCGCCTGACCTCCGAGAACGAGTGGCCGCCTTCGAGCAGCCCCTCCGCCAGGCGGTCGGAGTTGTCGATCCACCCGTTCATGACGATCGCGAAGCTGCCGAAACGGGAGTGGAGGCAGATCGGCTGCTCCTGGGCCGCGCTCACAGCCCCGATGCCCTTGTCTCCGTCGAGGTCCGATTTCTCCTCGTTGAACTTTGACTTGAACTGGCTCGACCGGATCGAATGTATCTTGCGCCTGAGCTCGTCGCCCCAGACGGCCATGCCGCCGTACTGCGTGCCCAGATGCGAGTGGTAGTCGGTCCCGTAGAACAGCGATTCGAGGCAGCTGCCCTGGCCGACGCACCCGAAGATACCGCTCATATCGTTCTCCTCTCGAGATGGGGGGGATATCTATTACCAAAGGGGCCCGCCTGTCCAGAGCAAAGGGAGGGCAATGGCGCGGGGCGCCCCCTTCAAAGCCGCTTGATTTAAGACCGCAGATAAAATAATGGACACCGCTCGCGCCATCCATGCGCGGTCCGGGAGGGAAGATGTCGTCCAGAGGCAATCGTGCGTCCCAGCCGTGGGTCGTGCTCAAGTTCGGGGGCACGAGCGTGTCGAGCCGCCGGAGCTGGGAGGCCATCGCCTCGATCGTGGAGGCGAGGCTCTCCGAGGGCAAGCGTCCGCTCGTGGTCTGCTCCGCGGCCAGCGGCGTCTCGGACGGGCTTGAGAGGCTCCTCGAAGCCTCGCTTGCGGGCTCGCCCGAAGAGGCCCTGGAGCGCATAGCTGCGAGGCACTCGGCGCTCGCGGCGGAGCTCGGGGTGGACTACGGAGAGATCGAGCCGTTCATCGGGGACCTGGGCAGGCTCGTGACAGGCGCCGCGATGATCAGGGAGGTGAGCCCGAGGCTCAGGGCCGGGGTCATGGCCCAGGGCGAGCTCATCTTGACGCGGCTGGGCGCGGCGTTCCTGCGAGGCCGCGGCATAGGGGCGGGGTGGTGCGACGCGCGCGATTGCCTCACCTCGGTGCGGAGGCCGGGCGCGTCGGCGGAACGGCTCTACCTCCAGGCCGGGTGCGATGCGGAGAGGGACCCAGTCCTCTCCGAGAGGCTCTCGGGTCTTTCCTCTTTGGCCCTCATCACGCAGGGGTTCATCGCGCGCGACGCCTCGGGCGACACGGTCCTGCTCGGCCGCGGCGGCTCCGACACGTCGGCCGCCTATTTCGCCGCCAAGCTCGGGGCTCGGCGCTGCGAGATCTGGACCGACGTCCCGGGCATGTTCACGGCGAACCCGAGGCTTGTGCCCGACGCGCACCTCATCAAGTCGCTCGACTACGACGAGGCGCAGGAGATCGCCTCCTCGGGGGCGAAGGTCCTGCACCCGCGCTGCCTCGGGCCCGTGCGCAGGCACGGTATACCGCTCTCGATCCATTGCCTGGCCTATCCCGGGATGCAGGGCACCGTCGTCTCCCCGGAGGCGGTGAAGGCCGGCGCCCAGGTGAAGGCGATCTCGTCGAGGTCCGGCATCACCCTCATCTCCATGGAGACGGTGGATATGTGGCAGCAGGTCGGGTTCCTCGCGGACGCGTTCGACTGTTTCAAGAGGCACAACATCTCTATCGACCTCGTCTCCACCTCGGAGACCAACGTCACCGTCACAGTCGACAAGGCGCAGAACGCGATGGACGCCGCGGCGGTCCCGTCGCTGCTTGCCGACCTGGGGCGCATCTGCCAGGCCAGGTGCGTCGAGTCCTGCGCGGCGGTGAGCCTCGTGGGAAAGGACATCAGGGCGATACTCCACAAGATCGCCCCCGCCCTCGAGGTCTTCGAGGAGCAGAAGATATTCCTCGTCTCGCAGGCGGCCAACGACCTGAACGTGACGTTCGTGGTCAACGAGGAGCAGGCGCCGAGGCTGGTGCGCGAGCTGCACGGCGAGCTCTTCGGGCAGAGGAAGAAGAGCTCGATACTCGGCCCGACGTGGGACGAGATCACGGGGGCCGCAGGCGAGAGGGGGGCCAGGGCCCCGCGCGCGTGGTGGCGCGACAGGGGGGAAGAGCTCATCTCGCTCGCCGCGGTCCGCACCCCGCTGTACGTTTACGACGGCGCGACCGTCCGGGCGCAGATCGAAAAGCTCAAGTCCATGGGGTCGATCGACAGGATATTCTACTCCATGAAGGCGAACCCGCACCCGGGGATCCTCAGGGAGGCCTGCGACGCCGGGCTGGGGTTCGAGTGCGTCTCGCCCGGGGAGGTCGAGCGCGCGCTCGCGGTCCTCAAGGGCACGGGGCCGGCCCCGATCCTCTTCACCCCCAACTTCGCATCCATGGCCGAGTACCGGATGGCGCTCGAGCTCGGCGCGATCGTGACGCTGGATAACCTCTACCCGCTCTCCGCGTGGCCGGAGATCTTCAGGGGGAGGGAGATCTTCGTCCGGATCGATCCCGGCAAGGGGAGGGGGCACCACGAATTCGTTCACACGGCGGGGGCCAAGTCGAAGTTCGGCATCTCGCCCGACCAGTTCGACGAGCTCTCGTCGCTGGTGAACTCCTCCGGTGCGAGGGTGACGGGCCTCCACGCCCACGTGGGGAGCAACATCTTCAAGGCCGAGACATGGAGCAACACGGCGATCTTCCTGGCGGAGGCGGCGGAGCGGTTCCCGGAGGCGAGGGCGCTCGATCTGGGCGGCGGGCTCGGGGTGGTGGAGAAGCCGGGCGTGGAGCCGCTCGACCTCGGAGAGGTGGACTCCATGCTCGCGAGGGCGAAGGCCGCCCACCCCCGCTACGAGCTCTGGATAGAGCCCGGCAGATACATCGCGGCGGAGGCCGGGGTGCTTCTCGCGAAGGTGACGCAGACCAAGACGAAGGGCGATTACCGCTACGTGGGCACCGACGCCGGGATGAACACACTCATCAGGCCCGCCCTCTACGGCTCCTATCACGAGATCGTGAACCTCACCAGGATCGGGGAGCCGGCCGCGGTGACCGCCGACGTGGTAGGTCCCATATGCGAGTCCGGGGACGTGCTGGGCCACGACAGGCGCATGCCCGAGCCGAGGGAGGGGGACGTCATGCTCATCGGCACCGCCGGCGCCTACGGCCGGGTGATGAGCTCATCGTACAACCTGAGGCCCCCTGCGGAGGAGCGCTTCATCGAGGCGAAATGAAAAGGGGCGCCGATCGGCGCCCCTGATTTTTTTCTCTCCATCACTCTACTTTATCCTGCTCAGCACCTCGGAGGTCCTGTTCGCGTCGTTGGTGTCGAACGCTATGAGCATGAGGTTGGAATCCGGGACCGCGGTCGAATAGGTGCAATAGGTGTCTATCCTGGCCTTTGTCAGCGCGTCGGCCGCCTTGTTGAACCTGCCCGGCTCGTTCCTGGTGTACCAGAGCGTGACGGGGGTCTCCTGCACTTCGTAGCCGGCCGAGCGGAGCACCTCGCGCGCCTTGCGGTTGTCGTTTGTCACCATCCTGAAGGCGGTCTCGCTACCCCACTTGTATGTGGTGAAGCACTCGAGGTTGATGTTGTTCCTCGTCAGCGGGGTGGTGATGTTCGTGTAGTTCGTGCTCGTGTCCCTTGCTACAACCAGCAGCTCTCCTGTCGTGCGCGTCGAAAAACCCGTGTTCTTTCCGGCCTTCGCCTCGGCGGGTCCGAATGCGGTGGCCGACCTTCTGGTTGTGGTGCTCATCGAGCCTCCTTTGTGGTTTCAAGCGGAAATTCTATAAATAAATCGCGGCCCAGAGTCAAGGGAATTCATCTTTTTCATCAGATCGAGCAAATGCTTGCAGCGCGCGCGCTCCTCGCTTATTCAGGGACCGGTATGCCCATATATTCGTACAGCCGGCTCGGGTCCTTTGCGCAGTGCCCGCTCAAGTACAGGTACGCCTACATCGACGGTCTGGACAGGATGAGGAGTTCGATAGAGGCCTTCATGGGTAACCGATTCCATGAGGTCATGGAGCGCCTCTACGAGAGGGCCCCCCAGTCATGCCCCTCGGCCGACGATCTCAAGGGGCTTTTTCTGCGGCTCTGGGACGAAAAGTGGAGCGACAGGGTCGTCTGCCCGAATCCGGAGAGGACTCCGGAGGGGATGAAGGCCCTGGGGCTCCGTGCGATCGACGACTACTGGCGCCGCTACCGGCCCTTCGATCAGGGCAGGGTGACGGGCCTCGAGCGCGAGCTGCACGTCGACCTCGACGGCACCGGAAGATACCGGCTCAGGTGCATCCTGGACCGCATCATGTCCCTGGGCGACGGCTCCTTCGAGATACACGATTACAAGACGAGCGCCTTCCCCCCCGTCCAGAAGAAGCTGGACGAGGACGAGCAGCTCGCCCTCTACGAGATCGCCCTGAGACAGAACTGGCCCGACGCCCGCAGTGTGGAGCTCGTCTGGCACTACGTGGCCTGCGACATGGAGATGCGCTCGCAGCGGACGCAGGGGCAGCTCGACGAGCTTCGCGCGAAGACGCGCGAAAGGATCGACGAGGTGGAGAGGGCCGCGGAGTTCCCCCCGAGGGAGTCGGAGCTCTGCGGGTGGTGCGACTATCAGCCGATCTGCCCCCTCTTCGCCCACATGTTCAGGGCTCGGCAGCTGCCCCTTGAGGAGTATGCGACCGACGACGCGATCGGGCTCGTCAACCGCTGCGCCTCGCTCGACGCCGAGAGGAAGGAGCTCGGGGAGAGGATGAAGCAGGTCGAGGCGGAGCTGGAGCGCCTGAAGGCCAAGGCGGCGGAGAAGGGGGCCCTGGAGAAGGTGACGAGGCTCTTCGGCGACACCCACTTCCTCACCATAAAGGACGACTTCAGGATCAGCTATCCGAAGAAGGAGGAGATCAGCCGCGACCGCTTTGAGCATGCGATGCATGCCCTGGGTCTCTGGGACAAGGTCGCTGACATAAACTGGGGCTCGTTCAAGGCGCTGGCAAAGTCCTCCGGATGGAATTCGGGCGGGGGTGTTCCCGACGAGCTCTCGCCGTTCGTGAAGGTCGAACCTGTCAAACAGGTGAGGCTGAGCCGGCGCAAAGACCTGGATGACGAGCTGATTAGTTTATAAAAACCAAGTATTTAAATTAATAAATAATAATATACATTAATGCTTATCTTATTTTTATTGGAAATTACTGCGAATTATGTAACGGCTCCTTGTTGGGGCTGAATTTCCGGGGAGCAAAAACTGCGGCCAGACTGCCCCTCTTTCCTGAAATGCCACTAATCATTAATAAAATCAGCTAATTGCCACTTTTCACTTGAAAGGCTAAAGCCACTCAGGATATAGAGCGCCGCTATGGCCAGCACAATCAACTTCATCTTCGATCTGGACGGCACGGTGGTCAATCCGGGCACCGCCATCCCGCGCTGCATAAACTTCGCGCTCAAGAAGCACGGCATCAAGCCGGTGCCCATCGAGAGGCTCAAGCGCTACATCGGCTTCGGCCTCGAGACCGTCTTCGCCGAGATCACGGGCAGGAAGGACAAGCGGTTCCTCAAGCAGTGCGTCGATTCCTACAGGGAGCGCTTCCACAAGGAGGGGATCGCCGAGCACAGGCTCTACCCCGGGATCGTGGGGCTGCTCGAGGCGGTCTCCCACCGTGGAAGGATCGTGGTGGCATCCATCAAGCCGCAGGTATCGTGCGACATGGTGCTGGATCACCTGGGCATCAAGCCGCTGTTCACCTCGGTCTACGGCAGCGAGCTGGGCGGCGTTCGCTCCAACAAATCGGACCTCCTCAAGCACGTCATGAAGAAGGAGTCGATCAAGAAGGCCTTCGTCATAGGCGATCGCGGGGTGGACATCGAGGCGGCCAAGAAGTGCTCCTGCCCCACGATAGGCGTATCGTACGGATACGGCACAAAGGAGGAGCTGGTGCAGGCGGGCGCCGACTCGATAGCTGAGACGGTCGGCGAGCTGAGGCAGTACCTGCTCACGGCCACATGAGCGTGGACCTGGCGACAAAACAGGATCTGCTGAGGCGGCGCCTCCGATCACTGGAGAGCGCCGTCGTTGCATTTTCAGGGGGTGTGGACTCCTCGCTCCTGGCTGTGCTCGCGAGGCAGGAGCTGGGCGGGCGCATGGTCGCGGTCACCGCCCTCTCGCCGAGCCTTAGGTCCTCGGACCGTGCTCTCTGCCCGGAGCTGGCCGCCATCTTCTCCATACCGCATGAATTCGTCGAGACCGACGAGCTCTCCGATCCCGACTACGCTGCCAACCCGGACGACCGCTGCTACTTCTGCAAGAGGCGCCTGCTCGCCAGGCTCGTCGAGTTCGCGGACCGCAGGGGGTTCCGATACGTCGTGGAGGGAACGAACGCGTCTGACCTCGACGGCCACCGCCCCGGCATGAGGGCGTCGGAGGAGAACCCGAGGGCTATCACCCCTCTCGTCGAGGCGGGGATCAGCAAGGGCGAGGTGAGGCTCATGGCGCGCGGGCTCGAGATACCGACCGCAGACAGGCCCTCGGCCGCATGCCTCGCATCCAGGATCCCGACCGGGGTGCCGATCACGCAGGAGATCCTGGAGCGGATCGACCGGGCCGAGGAGGCCGTGCGCGCGGCCGGCGCGAGCCAGGTGAGGGTGAGGCATCACGGCGATCTGGCCAGGATCGAG
This sequence comes from Pseudomonadota bacterium, assembly GCA_016927275.1. Lineage (NCBI taxonomy): Bacteria > Pseudomonadati > Pseudomonadota > Pseudomonadota bacterium. The sequence goes on along the minus strand of JAFGMW010000030.1, from coordinate 70,210 downwards.
GTCGAGCCGGCCGAGATGGGGCTTCTCGCCGCGAGGCGCGCGGAGGTCGTTCGGAAGATCCGCGGGCTGGGCTGGCGGTTCGTGGTCATGGATCTCACAGGCTACAGGACCGGCGGGGCGAGGGGATGATCTTCGAAGCTCGAAGCTCAAAGCTCGAAGGTGAATGGAGGGGAGAGGGTGGACCGGGACATGATAAGACAGATGCTCGATGAGGTCGCGTCGGGCGAGCTCGCGCCTGGGGAGGCGCTGAAGAGGATCTCGGCGCTCCCGTTCGCGGATATCGGCGTCGCCAAGCACGACGGACACAGGCCGCTCCGAAACGGCTTCGCCGAGGTGATCCTCTGCGAGGGCAAGAGGCCCGAACACGTGAGGGCGATCGTCGCAGCCGCGGTGGACAGGGGCATGAACGCCTTCGGAACGAGGGCCGACGAGTCGCTGATCCGCACGATCGAGTCCGCGTTCAAGGGGGTGAAGGCGGACCATGTCAGCCGCACCTTCAGCATCATGCAGAGGCGGCCGGAGCCGATCCCAGGGAGGCTCGCGGTGCTCGCCGCGGGCACGGCAGACATCCCCGTTGCCGAGGAGGCGCTCAGGACCGCGGAGTTCTTCGGCGTGGAGCCGACCAGGCACTACGACGTGGGGGTCGCAGGTCTCCACAGGCTGTTTGCGTGCCTCGAGGAGATAAGGGGGGCGGCTGCGCTCATCGTGGCAGCGGGCATGGACGGGGCGCTGCCCAGCGTGGTCGGCGGGCTGGTGAGCTCCCCCGTCATCGCAGTCCCCACTAGCGTGGGCTACGGCGCGAGCTTCAATGGCGTGGCCGCGCTCCTCAACATGCTCTGCAGCTGCTCGGAGGGGGTTTCGGTCGTCAACATCGACAACGGCTTCGGCGCCGCATGCGCGGCGATACGCGTCATGAGGGCGATGCGCGCGGCCGGGGGGAGATGACCGATGTCCGGCCCCGGCGCATGGATAGCGCTCCTCATCGTCATGAACCTCTTCTGGGCCGGCTCTTACTCGGTCATGAAGTACGGGCTGGGCTCCATGGACCCGCTCTCGCTCGTCTTCTGGCGGCTCGTCGCCGCCTTCGCGATCCTCGCGCTCTGGATCGCGGCGCGCCGCCATGATCTGCGCATCGGATGGAGGGACGGGGCGAGGGTCGCCCTGGCAGGGCTCCTCATCGCGTTCTCGAGCTACTCCACGGTCAAGGGCGTCGAGCTCTCCAACGCCATCGACGCGTCGCTGCTGTACGTCTTCGAGCCTGTCTGGGCGATAGCGCTTGCCTGCATCGTTCTCAGGGAGCGCATGCTCTTCACCACCCTCGCCGGCCTCGCGATCGCCCTGGCGGGGCTGGCAAGGCTCTCGGGCTTCGATCCGAAGAGCCTCGGTTTCGCCGGGGGAGGTGTCGGGGTCGGCAATCTGCTCATCGTGGCCGGCCTCCTGACCGAGGCGTTCTTCTCGATCATCCTCAAGCCCGCGTCCGCGCGCAGGCCGGCCGCGGTCCTGTTCGCCGGCGTGCTCTTCACCGCGGCGTGCGCGCTGGCGGTCCCCATGCAGATGAGGCAAGGCTTCGCCGTGCCGCTCGACGGACGGTCGCTCTTCGCGATCGGATACCTCGCGGTGATCTGCACGGCGCTCGGATACACCGCGTGGGTCGCGGTGCTCGGCCGCGTGCCGCTGTCGGTGATGGAGTTCACGATCTTCATCCAGCCGGTGGCGGGTGCGCTGATCGCGAACGCGGCGCTGGGCGAGCCGATCGATGCACGGGTCGGCGCAGGCGGGGCGCTGTGCGTGCTCGGCATGATCGTCGCGGTGACCGGTCACATCAGGCACGCGGGCGGACGCGCGTCGAGGCTCGCCGAGGAGGCCCTCGCAGCTCCGGCCGACGCGCTCTGATCGCGCGTTCATCTCCTGAAGTTGACCATCAATTAAATATAATTGTGCATAATTGTAGAAAAAAGTTTGACTCAATCCGCCTAATTAATTATAATTCCGTTAGAAATTAGCAAACGTTTGGAATCAAAACCTTTTTTCAAAAGGAGGGGGAAATGGTAAAGAAGAAAAAGGTGGTGAAGAAAAAGAAGAAGGTCACAAAGAAGAAGAAGGTAGCGAAGAAGAAGAAGAAGGTGGCGCGCAAGAAGAGGAAGTAGCTCTCCGAACGGAGAGGCAGATGCGGGGGCCCGAAAGGGCTCCCGTATTTTTTTCGGGAGCGGGCTTTTGTCTTGTGGGGCAGGTGCGGATGTGTTAGTTGCGCGACCAGTTTTTCATATCGGCAAGGAGGAGGGGACCATGTCGCAGTTCGTGCCCAGCAGGATATTTTTGACGAAGGGAGTGGGAAGGCACCGCGAGAAGCTGCAGAGCTTCGAGATGGCCCTTCGGTCGGCGCGCATCGCGCAATTCAACCTCGTCCGCGTCTCCAGCATATTCCCGCCCGGCTGCAAGATCGTCAACAGGGCGGAGGGGCTGCTCAGGCTCTCTCCCGGCCAGGTCGTCTACTGCGTGCTCTCCGACTGCGCGTCCAACGAGCCGCACCGGCTGATAGCGGCGTCGGTCGGCCTCTCGATACCCAAGAACAAGGAGTTCCACGGTTACCTCTCCGAGCACCACGCCTACGGCCAGAACGAGCGCGCGGCCGGCGACTACGCTGAGGACCTCGCCGCCGAGATGCTCGCCACGATCCTCGGCGTGGGCTTCGACGCCGACAAGTCGTGGAACGATCGCAAGGGCACCTGGACCATCTCCGGCGAGATAGTGCGCACGATGAACAGCACCCAGTCCGCGGTGGGCGACTCGAAGGGGCTGTGGACCACGGTCCTGGCCGGCGCGATCTTCGTCACCTGAGGTCTTCGCATGATCCATGCCCACGCCAGGAACTTTCTCGGCCTTGACCCCAAGGACGCTGACTACGCCCGCGCCCGGGTCGCGGTCCTCCCGATTCCCTACGAGGCCACTGTCAGCTACGGAGGGGGGACGGCGCGGGGCCCCGCGGCGATCATCGAGGCGTCGGCGCAGGTGGAGCTCTACGACGAGGAGCTCCGTTGCGAGCCGTTTGACGTGGGGGTTGCCACGCTCGATCCGGTCGACGTCTCGGGCGCACACCCGTCAGAGCTCTTCGACAGGATCGCCCCCGCGGTGACGAAGATCGTCCGCGACGGCAAGATCCCCCTCTCGCTGGGGGGGGAGCACTCGATCACGCCCGCGGTCTTCGCGGCCGTCCATCGCATCCACCCGGACACGACCGTGGTGCAGCTCGACGCGCACGCAGACCTGAGGCAGGAGTACGGGGGCGAGCGGATGAGCCACGCCTGCGCCATTGCCAGGGTGAAGGATCTCGCCCCCGCGGTGCAGGTGGGGATCCGCAACCTGTCGCGCGACGAGGCGCTGTGGGTCGAGCGCGACCGGCTGCCGGTCTTCTTCGCGCACAAAATGCGCGCCGACAGGTCGTGGATGGCCAAGGCGCTCGACGCGATAAAGACCGAGAAGGTCTACATAACGATAGACGTGGACGCATTCGACTCCTCTGTGCTCCCGATGACCGGGACGCCGGAGCCGGGCGGCATGGGATGGTACGATGTGACCGACTTCCTGCGGCTCGTCATGGGGGCGAAGAGGACCGTGGGGATGGACATCGTGGAACTCGCGCCCCGCGAGGGGTTCCATGCGGCCGATTTCCTGGTCGCGAAACTCGCCTACAAATGCCTGGGATATCTGAGGGAAGGGCCAAGGGGCTGAGCCCCCTACGGAATCACTGAAGGGTGTAGCCGAACTTCTGGGTGAGGGATGAGATCGCGTCTCCCGCCTGGAGCAGATGATTTGCGACGTCCCACTCGTAGCTGTCCAGATCGACGCCTGTCTCGATCAGCAGCCATGCGAAACGCTCGCTGTCCACGTTTCCCCTCAAAACCTCGACGCAAAGGGCCTTGAGTGCCGGATCCATATCTCCCCCTGACGGATCCAATCCCTGAAAAATCGACCTCTTTACTCTCGCTGCCTATACATAATTAAGCTTAATTTGCATATATTTTATAACTATCTAATATCATGTCAAGTACATATAAAGACATTTTATGACAATTTGCTTATCATAATTTAATTTATTTGTCCCTTGAGCATGGGTGAGCAATCTGCTAACGAACTGAGATTCAAACGATTTCTCAGCTATAACAGCGCGCGGAGACAAGAGGGATGCGGCCCAAGACCTTAACACTCCTTATCATTTTAATGGCGCTCCTGCCGGTGCGGGCGCTCGGCTATGACCTCGAAAGCCATGTCTCAGAGTTTCGCCTCTCAAACGGCATGCGCTGGCTGGTCGTGAGGCGGAAGCAGGCCCCCGTGTTCTCAGGGATCGTGATGGTGCGGGCGGGCGGGCTGGACGAGGAGCCGGGCAAGACCGGTCTCGCGCACATGTTCGAGCACATGGCCTTCAAGGGCACGAGCAGGCTCTGCACGAAGGACTGGGAGAAGGAGAGGCCCCTGCTCGAGGAGATCGAGCGGCTGGGCGCAGAACTCACCGCCGAGAGCCGCTCGGCGCGGCCGGACGGGGGGCGGATCGCGGAGATGAAAAAGCGCATGAAAGGGCTGCGCAAGGAGGCCGCGAAATACCAGGAGAAGAACGAGGTCTGGGAGATGCTCATGCGCAACGGCGCAAACGAGATAAACGCCTACACGAACAAGGACCTGACTGCGTTCTACGCGAGCCTCCCCGCGAACAGGCTGGCCCTCTGGGCCGCGGTCATCTCCGACATGGTCTTCGACCCGGCGTACAGGGATTTCTATGTCGAGCGCAGCGTGGTGGCGCAGGAGCGCCGCAGCGGTGTGGACGACGACCCCAACGGCGCGTTCGTGGAGAGGCTTCTCGCCACGGCGTTCGACGGCGGCGGATACAGCTGGCCCACCGTCGGCTCCGAGAGCGACGTGATGGGGTTCACGACAGCGGACGCCAGGGAGTTCCACAGGCGCCACTACGTTCCCGCCAACATGGTCGGCGTGATAGTCGGCGACGTCGGCGTAGGGGAGGCGAGGGCGATAGTGCAGAGGGAGTTCGGGAAACGGAGCGGCAAGGCCAAGCCCCCTTCTCCGGAGAGGCGGGGCAAGGCGATGGGAGGGTTCCGCGGGGTCATGAAGTTCAACGCCGCCCCCGCAGTCGCTATCGCGTACCACAAGCCCACGCTGCCCGATCCCGCCGAGTACTCCTTCGACGCGATCACGAGCCTTTTGTGCGACGGGGGATCGAGCAGGCTCAAGAGGAGGCTCATATTCGAGGAGCGGATCGCCAAGTCCGTTTATTGCAGCGACTCGTTCCCCGGCTCGAGGCTCCCCAACCTCTTCATGATATGGGTCGAGCCGATGAATGGCGGGTCGACGAAAGAGGTCATGAGGATCGTGGACGAGGAGATCCAAAGGCTCAAGGAGGTCCCGGTGGAGGGCGCTGAGCTGGACCGCGTGCGAAAGTCGGTCACGGCCTCCATCATGTTCTCTCTGGACAACAACGAGACGTTCGCGGAGGAGCTGGCCCGCTTCCAGACCCTGTTCGACGACTGGAGGCTCCTCGGAAGATATCCCGAGATGATCGCGAACGTCTCTCCCGAAGAGGTGATGTCGGTTGCCAGGGAGTACCTTGTGGAGTCGAACCGGGTGATTTTGGAGAGGAAGAGATGAGGGCCCGCATCCTTTCAGCAGTCGCACTGATGATTGCCGCAGCCCCGTTCTGCAGGGCATGGGCCACGGACAGCCATTTCCTCTCCCTGGAGAGGGGGCCCCTCCCGGACGCAAGGCCGCCCGCGGTCAGGGCGATAGAGCTGCCCAACGGCATGGCCTGCTATCTGCTCTCAGACACCACGCTGCCGACGGTGAGGGTGAGGGTCATCACGAGGACCGGCGGCATCTACGACCCTGCGGACAAGGCCGGCCTGGCCTCCCTCGCTGGCGCGCACATGAGGACCGGCGGCGCGGGCGAACTCACCCCCGAGGAGTTCGACAAAAGGCTCGACGACATGGGCGCTGAACTCGCGGTCTTTACCTCTCGCGAGATGTCCGCCGCCACCCTCGGCGTGCTCTCCTCCGATCTCGAGGAGGGGCTCTCGCTCATGTTCGAGATGCTCTTCCGCCCCCGCCTCGACGAGGCGCGCCTGGCCACCGCCAGAAAGGCCATGGAGGAGGGGCTGCGCCGCGAGGACGACGCCCCCGACGGGCAGGCGGACCGCCTCTTCCGGGAGATGGTGTACGGAAAAACGAGCCCGTGGGCGCGCAGGCCGGACAAAAAATCGCTTAGAAGGATCAGGCGGAGCGACGTGGAGGATTTCCACAGGAGATATTTCAGGGCCGACAACATGATACTCGCCGCTTCGGGCGACTTTTCCTGCGGCCGGATGGAGGGGCTCCTCAAGGGGCTCACTGCGCAGGCGCCTCGGGGCAGACCGGAGCTCCCCGCGGTGGAGCCGGTGGCGCTGAAATTCGAGGGGAGGACGGAGCAGGTGAATCGTCCGACCGCGCAGGCGTTCGTGCGGATGGGGCACCTCTCGCTGAAAAGGGACAATCCGGACAAGTTCCCTCTCTTCCTCGTCGACAGCATCCTCGGCGGCGGCGGGTTCAAGAGCCGGCTCGTCGAACAGATCCGCGTGAGGAAGGGGCTGGCCTACAGCGTCTCGAGCAGCGTCACCGCGGAGAGGGACTACGGAACGTTTCTCATCTCACTCGACACCAGGGCGCCCGACGCGCAGGAGGCCATAGCCCTGGTGAAGGAGCAGGTGAAGAGGCTCGCCGAGGAGGGGGACTTCACCAAAGAGGAGATAGACTTTGCGAAGCGCTCCATGATATCCAGGCTCGTGTTTTTGTTCGACCAGCCGTTCAACGTCGTGGACCAGCGTGCCCGCTATCGCTATTTCGGCTATCCGGACGACTACTGGAGGGTCTACCGCGACGCGATCGTGCGCGCGGACCGGGGGGAGCTGAGGCGGGTGGCCCGCGACTATCTCCATCCGGAGGGCATGTCCCTGGTGGTGGTCGGGCCCCGGGAGGCCCGCAGGGGGAAGGCAAAAAGAGATGATTCATAACAGGCTTTCAGATCTCATAGGGAGCGCCATCGAGGCCTGCCGCAGGGAGGGGATCCTCCCGGGGGAGGCGGAGGCGAAGGTGGAGATCTCCGTGCCGAAGCAGGCGGGGCACGGCGATTTCTCGACCAACGCCGCGCTCGTCCTCGCCGCGGCCGCGAAGATGAAGCCCAGGGACCTGGCGGCGAGGCTCATGGAGCGCCTCCCCGAGGAGACCGCCAGGCTCGCGAGGTGCGAGATCGCAGGGCCCGGTTTTATAAACTTCACGGTCAAGCCCTCCTTCTTCCTCGAGGGGCTTGCTGTGATCAGTGGCGCTGGACCCGCCTTCGGCACCATCGACATAGGAAGGGGCAAAAAGGCCCAGGTCGAGTTCGTCAGCGCCAACCCCACGGGTCCGCTCCACATCGGCCACGGCCGCGGCGCGGTCTACGGGGACGTGCTCGCCAACGTGCTCGCCGCAGCGGGCTACGAGGTGACCAAGGAGTACTACGTCAACGACGCGGGGGGACAGATCAGGACCCTCGGCAGGTCGGTCTATCTGAGGCTCAGGGAGCTCGGCGGGGAGAGGATCGAATTCCCCGAGGAGTGCTACCAGGGCCACTACATAGTCGAGATCGCCAAGGTCATCGGCGAGGAGCACGGCGCGAGGCTCGCGAACATGGGCGAGCAGGAGGCGATCGAATTTCTGGGCGAGGAGGCGGGCGACCGGATCCTCGAGTGGATAAAGAAGGACCTCGCCGACACCGGCGTGGTCCACGACGTGTATTTCTTCGAGAACAGGCTCCACACCGACGCCATGATAGAAGGCGCGCTCAGGTGGCTCGGCCGAAAAGGGCGCACCTACGAGAAGGACGGCGCCCTCTGGTTCCGATCGATCGAGTACGGCGACGACAAGGACCGGGTCCTGCGCAAGGGGGACGGCGCCCTGACCTATTTCGCCGCGGATATCGCCTACCACAAGAACAAGTACGACCGCGGCTTCGACCGCGTCATCGACGTCTGGGGCGCCGACCACGCCGGCTACGTGGCGCGAATGAAGGCGGCGGTCCGGGCCCTGGGGCACGACCCCGCGAGCTTCGACGCGGTCCTCATCCAGCTCGTGAACCTCATCAGGGCGGGCGAGCTCATCTCCATGTCGACCCGCTCCGCCACCTACGAGACACTGGAGGACGTGCGCAGGGAGGTCGGCAGGGACGTCTGCCGCTACTTCTTCCTCATGCGGTCGCACAACGCGCAGCTGGATTTCGACCTGGACCTCGCGAAGAGGGAGAGCTCGGACAACCCGGTCTATTACATACAGTACGCCCACGCCCGGATCGCCAGCATCTTCAGGAAGGCGGAGGAGAAGGGCCTCTGCGCGGCGGGGCCCGAGGACGTCAATCTCTCGCTGCTGGATCTGCCGGAGGAGCCGAAACTCGCCCGCTTCGCCGAGGCGCTGCCGACCGTGATAGAGGAGTGCGCCCTGGAGCTGGAGCCCCACAAGCTGGCCTTCTACCTCCTCGAGCTGGCCCGGATGTTCCAGTCCTACTACAGCAAGGGCCGGGCCGACGAGCGCTACCGCGTCCTCACCGACGACCCGGCGCGTTCGGCGGCCAAGCTCTATCTCTTGAAAAACGTACGGATTGTGTTACAAAATGCCTTGAGAATACTTGGAATTTCTGCGCCCGAGGAGATGGCCCGGGCCGTGGAGGAACAGGATGTCTAGCTACATGCCCAACAGGAGCAGGCACGACGAGGCCGAGAGCTTCTTCTGCCGCTTCACGTTCGGGCAGTTCTTCGCTTTGCTCGTGCTCGAGGTCTTCACGCTCTTCTTCGTTTTCTACCTCGGGGCGCGCTACGGCAGGGGGCTTCTGGGCCTGGACAGGCCGCCGGCCGTGGCCCTAGAGAGCGCGAACCACGCTGCAGGCGGCAAGGCGGAGTCCAGGGTCATGACCACCCAGGACCCCGAGGTGGCTAAGATGGCCGGCGAGTTGATGGCCAAGGCGGACACCCCGGAGCTCAAGGACCGCATAAAGGAGATGATCGACCAGGCCCAGGGCCCCAGGGCCGGGATGCCGGACGTGGTCGCGGTGGAGCGGAGAGAACCCCCGCCTTTGGCCCCCGAGCCTGTGGCACCGAGCGTGGAGCAGAGGCCCCCGGCCGCGGAGTCGCCCCCGCTCGCCCAGCAGGAGGCGCCGGCGGCGCGGCCGGGTTCATCCGCGGCCGATACCGCGGCCGCGTCGGACTCGAGCGTCATCAGGGTCAAGTCGGGGCAGAACGCGCGCTACTCGGTCCAGATCGGTTCGTATCCCGATCTGGCCGAGGGGACGAAGATCGCCGAGAAGTGGAAGGGCAAGGGCTACCCCGCGTTCATAATGATAGCGGACATCCCCGACCGCGGCCGCTGGTACCGCGTCCGGATCGGCGGCTTCGAGAACCGCGAAGACGCCATGAGGTACATGCAGGAGTTGAGCGCGAAGGAGAACGTCGAGGCCCTCGTCGTGCTGAACGAGCAATAGGCTTTGCTGATCTTCTGCAAGGCATCTGCCCTTATTGATCACCAGCAACGAGTCACCAGTCACGAGTAACGAGTCACGGCCCCTATGTCCCAATCACACATAAGAAATTTTTCCATCATCGCCCACATCGACCACGGCAAGTCCACGCTCGCCGACCGAATACTCGAGCAGACCGGCGCGGTCTCGCAGCGCGAGAGGAGGGACCAGTTCCTCGACGACATGGAGCTCGAGCGCGAGCGCGGGATCACCATCAAGGCCCGCTCGGTCCGGCTCAACTACACGGCGAAGGACGGGAAGACCTACGAGTTCAACCTGATCGACACGCCCGGGCACGTGGACTTCCACTACGAGGTCAGCCGCTCGCTGGCCGCATGCGACGGCGCTCTGCTGGTGATCGACGCCACCCAGGGCGTGCAGGCGCAGACGCTCGCGAACGCGCTCATGGCCATGCAGAACGGCGTGGAGATAGTGCCTGTGATAAACAAGATCGACCTGCCCAACTCCGACGTGGAGGGGACGCTGGCCCAGTGCGAGGAGGTGCTGGCCATATCCTCCGAGATTGCGGTCGCGGTCTCCGCGAAGACGGGGGAGGGGGTCGCCGACGTGCTCGAGGCGATAGTCGAGCATCTCCCGAAGCCGCGCGGCTCTGAGAGAGCCCCCCTGCGCGCGCTGATCTTCGACAGCTGGTTCGACCCGTACCTGGGCGCGGTGGCGCTGGCCAGGGTCGTCGACGGGAGGATCGAGGTCGGCGGGCGGATCAGGCTCATGAACGTGGGCAAGGAGTTCGAGGTCCAGAGGCTGGGCGTCTTCGACCCGCACCAGCGCGACGTGGAGTCGCTCTCCGCGGGCGACGTCGGCATGGTCGTCGCGAACATAAAGCAGGTCGCCGACACGAGGGTCGGCGACACCATCACCGACGCCGCGAACCCCGCCGAAGAGCCGCTCCCCGGCTTCCGCGAGGTGAAGCCCATGGTCTTCGCGGGGCTCTACCCCACGGACCCGGGACAGTACGAGGACCTCAAGGAGGCGATGGAGAAGCTCAAGCTCAACGACTCCTCGTTCACCTACGAGCCTGAGACCTCGGGCGCCCTGGGCTTCGGATTCAGGGCCGGGTTTCTGGGCTCGCTCCACATAGAGATAGTGCAGGAGCGCCTCGAGAGGGAGTACGGGCTCACACTCGTCTCCACCGCGCCGACCGTCGTGTACGAGGTCGAGACCACCGGGGGCGAGCAGGTGCGCGTGGAGAACCCGGCGAAGCTCCCGGAGTCGAACCACATAAAGGAGATCCGCGAGCCTTACGCCCTGGCCTCCATCATGTGCCCCAACGAGTCGCTCGGGGCCCTCATGCAGCTCTGCCAGGACCGCAGGGGGGAGCAGGTGAACATGGAGTACTTCGGCCGCGACCGCGTCCTGATAAAGTACAATCTGCCGTTCGCGGAGATGATGTTCGACTTCTTCGATCAGCTCAAGACCGTATCGCGCGGCTACGCCTCTCTCGACTACGAGATCATCGGCTACAGGCCGGCGAGCCTCGTGAAGCTCACCGTGCTCATCAACGGCGACCCGGTCGACGCCCTCTCCGCGATAGTCCACCGCGAGAACGCTCAGTACAAGGGGCGGGAGCTGGTGCACAAGCTCAGGGGGCTGATTCCGAGGCAGCAGTACGAGGTCGCCATACAGGCAGCGATCGGATCCAGGGTGATCGCGCGCGAGACGGTCAAGGCCCTTCGCAAGGACGTGATCGCGAAGTGCTACGGCGGCGACGTCACCAGGAAACGGAAGCTGCTGGAGAAGCAGAAGGAGGGGAAGCGCAGGATGAAGAGGGTGGGGAGGGTGGAGATCCCGCAGGAGGCCTTCCTCAGCGTGCTCAAGGTGAGATGAAACAGAGGGGAGGAGAGATGGCAGGGGACATCGCGCAGGGTTCGAAGGGGAAAAAGGGGGCGTTCCGCGAATACGCCGAGGCGCTCCTGCTGGCCGTGTCGGTGGCGCTGCTCATACGCGCCTTCGCCGTGGAGGCGTTCAAGATACCGTCCGGCTCGATGCTGCCCACCCTCTCCATAGGGGACCACATATTCGTGAACAAGTTCGTCTACGGCCCGAGGATCCCGTTCACCGGGCATCGCATCTTCGAGTGGGACTCGCCCGAGCGCGGCGACGTGGTGGTCTTCATCTTCCCCGTCGACGGGGGCAAGGACTTCATCAAGCGCGTGATAGGGCTGCCCGGCGACAGTATACGCATCGAGGGGATGGATCTCTGGGTCAACGGGGAGAGGCAGCGAAGGCGGCCGGTCGAGGTCGCTGAGTTCCCGGGCGACAGGCGCAGGCTCTCGGTGCGCGACGGCCTCAAGAGGTCCATACCGTTTGTGAGGGGCTGGCGCGACTTCGAATTTTTCGAGGAGCAGGACGGAGGGGCGCTCCATCTCGTCCAGTACGAGAGACAGAGGGAGCGCACGACCTTCGAGGCGGTGGTGCCGCCGGGCCACTACTTCGTCATGGGGGACAACCGCGACAACTCCTCGGACAGCAGGGAATGGGGCTTCGTCCCCGAGGGCAACATCAAGGGCAAGGCCCTATTCGTCTGGCTGCCCCTGGACAAGGACCACGGGGGCATCCGCTGGCACGAATTCGGCCGCTGGATAGAGTAGGGGGCCCCTGGACATAACCCCTTTTTTATCATTGACTTAGATGTCATCGCGTAGTAAGGAGCCCCACCAACAGAGGGTGATTGCGATCAAAGAGCACCTGCACATAAAGGCCTCCCCGCAGATCACGGGGAGGTCTTTTTGCGAGGGGAGAAGAGATGGCTGAGACAAAGGGAAAGCCGCTGCTCGGCGAGAGGGAGATGGAGGCGGAGATCACCCGCATCGCCCGCGAGATCGTCTCCGACGGGACCGAGAACGTGGCCCTGCTGGGGATCCTCACCAGGGGCGTGCCGCTCGCGGAGTGGATCGCCCGCAAGGTCGAGTCGATCCAGCACCGCCCCATGGACGTGGGCAGCCTGGACATCAACCTCTACCGGGACGACCTCTCCGAGGTCAGCGAGCAGCCGATAGTGAAGCCCACCGAGATACCGTTCGCCATCGACGGCAAGGGGATAGTGCTCATCGACGACGTGCTCTACACCGGCCGGACGATAAGGGCTGCGATGGACGCGATCATCGACTTCGGCAGGCCGCGCTTCGTGAGGCTGGCGGTGGTGATCGACCGCGGCTGGAGGGAGCTGCCCGTGCAGGCCGACTACGTGGGCAGAAGGATCAAGACCACCGCCGACCAGAACGTCAAGGTCATGGTCAAGCCGATCGACGACCGCAACGAGGTGTGGGTGAGGAAGCAGAAGTGACGAGGGAGGCGGGATGAGACTTTCAACGAGGCACATACTCTCGATAAACGACCTCACGAAGAAGGACGTGCTCACGATCCTCGCGACCGCGTCCTCGTTCAAGGAGATATCGGAGAGGCCGATAAAGAAGGTGCCGACCCTCAGGGGCCGCACGGTGATCAACTGCTTCTTCGAGGACAGCACGCGCACCCGGCTCAGCTTCGAGCTCGCCGAGAAGAGGCTGTCGGCCGACTCCAGCAACATCTCCAAGTCCGGCTCCGCGATGGCCAACAAGGGGGAGACGCTGCTGGACACCGTGCGCAACATCGAGGCCATGCGGCCGGACATCCTGGTGATAAGGCACAGCGTGGCCGGGGCGCCCGCCCAGGCGGCCGGCGCCACCCGGGCCCGCATAATCAACGCGGGCGACGGGATGCACGAGCACCCCACGCAGGCCCTGCTCGACCTCATGACCATAAACGATGTGAAGGGGCGCATGAAGGGGCTCAAGGTCGGCATCGTCGGCGACATACTCCACTCGAGGGTCGCGCGCTCCGACATGCTCCTCTTCAAGAAGATGGGCCTCGAGGTGACCGTGGCCGGCCCGCCCACGCTCATCCCGTTCGGCGTCGAGGAGGCGTTCGGCGTGAGGGTCGCAAGCGACGTCCGCGATGTGCTGCCGGAGCTCGACGTCCTCATGCTGCTCCGGGTGCAGAGGGAGCGGCTGGGAGAGCACTTCTTCCCGTCGGCCAGGGAGTACGCCCGCTACTTCGGAATCTGCGCGGACGACCTCAAGTCGGCGAAGGAGGACCTCGCGATCATGCACCCGGGCCCGGTCAACCGCGGCGTCGAGATAGCGGCCGACGTCGCCGACGGCCCCAGGTCGGTGATACTCGGCCAGGTCACCTGCGGCGTGGCCGTGAGGATGGCCGTGCTGTACCTGCTCCTGGGCGAGACCCACTCTGAGTGATACGGAGGCAGCGCCATGTCATCATATTTCATAGTCAACGGACGCGTGATCGATCCCGCGTCCAGGACCGACGGGAAGCTCTCGGTCCTGGTCAGGGGCGGAAAGATCGAGCAGGTGACCCCCTCCAGGAAGGCGCCTGAAGGCGCCCAGGTCCTCGACGCCTCCGGCTGCGTCGTGGCTCCGGGATTCATCGACATGCACGTGCACCTGCGCGACCCGGGGCAGGAGTACAAGGAGGACATCGAGTCCGGCACCAGGGCCGCGGCGGCCGGCGGACTCGCCACGGTCTGCTGCATGCCGAACACCGATCCCGTGATAGACTGCGCGTCGGTCGCCGAGTACGTGCTCGAGAAGGCGGGGCGCCTGGGAGCCACGGGGGTGATTCCGATCGGCTCGATAACGAGGGGGGGCAAGGGCGAGGCCATGTCCGACATCGGCGATCTGGCCTCGGCCGGGGCCTGCGCCATATCGGACGACGGCAGGTCGGTGATGAACTCGGGGCTCATGCGCCGCGCCATGGAATACGCGACCGCCTTCGGCCTCCCGGTGATATCGCACTGCGAGGACGCCGCGCTCGCCGGCGGCGCGGTGATGAACGAGGGGCTGGTCTCCACAGAGCTCGGGCTCCAGGGGATGCCTGCCGCGGCCGAGGAGCTGATGGTCGCGCGCGACATAATGCTCGCCGAGCTCACCGGGGCCAGGCTGCACATAGCCCACGCGAGCACCATGGGCACCGTTGAGCTGATAAGGCGCGCGAAGAGGAGGGGGATAAGGGTGACCGCGGAGGTGACTCCTCATCATCTCACCCTCACCGACGAGGCGGTCTCGGACTTCGATCCGAACACCAAGGTCAACCCGCCGCTGCGGACCGAGGCGGACAGGCGCGCGCTCATCAAGGCGCTGGCCGACGGCACCATAGACGCCATCGCGACCGACCACGCGCCCCACAACATAATCGACAAGGAGATGGGGTTCGAGGAAGCTGCGTTCGGCATATCCGGGCTCGAGACCATGCTCCCGCTCGCGCTGGCCCTGGTGGCCGAGCGCAAGCTAACGCTCAAGAGGCTTGTCGAGGCGCTCTCCGCCGCGCCGGCGCGGATACTCGGGCTCAAGGGCAAGGGCTCGCTCAAGCCCGGCTCCGACGCGGACATCACGATCTTCGACCCCTCCGCCGCGTGGACCGTGGATGCGTCGCGCTTCGCCTCCAGAGGGAAGAACACCCCGTTCAACGGCCTGCGCGTCATGGGCAGGGCGAGATGGACGATCGTCAGGGGCCGCATCGCCTTCGCCGGCTGAAAGAGTCGCTATGAACGAGAGGGACACAAGGGCTCCGCTCCCCGAGGGGAGGGCGCTGTCGGTGGTCGATCCCCTGGCGCGCTATATCCAGGAGGTTCAGGCCTATCCGCTCGTCTCGGCCGAGGAGGAGGTCGAGCTCGCGCGCCGGTTCCACGAGCAAGGCGACGTCGCCGCCGCGAAGAAGCTCGTGGCGGCGCACCTGAGGCTCGTGGTCAGGATCGCGATGGAGTACCGCAACGCCTTCCACAACGTGCTCGACCTCATCCAGGAGGGGAGCGTCGGCCTCATGCAGGCGGTGCGCAACTTCGACCCGGAAAAGGGGGCGAGGCTGTCCACCTACGCGTCGTGGTGGATCCGCTCCTACATCCTCAAGTACATACTCGACAACTTCCGCCTCATCAGGCTCGGCACCACCAAGGCCCAGAAGAAGCTCTTCTACAACCTCATGCAGGAGAAGGACAAGATCGAGTCCATGGGCTATTATGCGACGCCGGTCGAGCTCTCGAAGCGGCTTCACGTGCCCGAATCGCAGGTCATCGACATGCAGAGGCGGCTTACGACCCCCGAGTTCGCCCTCGAGGCGCCCGTTGGAAAGGGAGAAGGCTCCGCCATACTCCAGGACTTTCTGCCTGTGGACGAGCCCGCTGCCGACGATCGGCTCGCTGCGGGCGAGACCCAGGACATGCTCAGGAAGAAATTCGACGAGTTCTCCTCGGCCTTGAGCGAGAGGGAGAGGAAGATCTTTCAGGAGAGGCTCCTGGCCGAGCTGCCGCTCACGCTCCAGCAGATAGCGGACGAGTACGGCATCACAAAGGAGCGGGTGCGCCAGATCGAGGCGAGGCTCATAGAGAGGCTGAAGGAGTTCTTCAAGGACAGCGGGATCAGCATAGATGCCTTGAGCCTTTGAAAGGGGAGGTTGAGGATCAGGTTGAGGTTTAGGTTGAGGGGGGTGGATTTTAGCCTTTAATATTATGTAAGGTTGAATCTGCCCAGGGATGAAAGATAGGTTGCGTATTCAACCTTACATAATATATGTTATGCGACTTGGGGCAGGTGAATCGATTTCAAGGGGTTTCCAGAGATGACCATCGCAGACAAGAGATCGAGCGACGATCAGGGGCTCACAGAGGAGCTCTCAACGACCCAGGGCCAGCTCGGCTTCCCTGTCGAACCCGGCACGGGCGGCGTGATCGGTCCGATCCGGCGGCCGCCTGTGAAGGACGAGATCGTCGACCCTGCCTCGGGGAGACAGATCCGCATCAGCGGCAAGCGCTTAACCGCCACCTCGGTGCTGGATGACACGGTCCGCCTCATGAAGTCGCTCCAGCGCAGGGACGGCTACTGGTGGTTTGCGCTCGAGGCAAACGAGACCATCGGCGCCGAGTTCATCTTTCTCATGCACTACTTGGGCGAAGTCGATCCGGAGGTCCTCAAGGGCATATCCAGGCGCATACTCGACGTGCAGCGCGCAGACGGGACCTGGGCCCTGTATCACGAGGGACCGGCCGACCTGTCCACCACGGTCGAGTGCTACTTTGCCTTGAAGCTCGCGGGCATGGATACGCAAGACCCCAGGATGCTGAGGGCCCGGGAGTATATTCTCTCTGCGGGCGGCGCTGAAAAATCCCGTGTTTTCACAAGGATACATCTTGCAATGTTCGGGCTCGTTCCCTGGGATGCGGCCCCGGCAATGCCTGCGGAGTTCATCTTCCTGCCGAGCTGGTCGTACATCTCCATATATTCCTTCTCCAGCTGGGCAAGGGCCACCATCGTCCCCCTGCTCATCTTCGTCTCTCAGAAAAAGGTCGAGAGGTTGCCCGACAACTTCACGCTGGACGAGATATTTCTGGCCCCGACCGACAAGCGAAACTACTCCTTCAACTCCGAGAACGGGTTCTTCTCGATCGAGAATTTCTTCATACAGATCGACCGCCTGCTCAAGAGATATGAGAAAAACCCTTTAAAGAAGATTCGAGCAAAGGCCATCCGGCGCTGCTCCGACTGGATCTGGGAGCGGGTCCAGAGGTGCGAGGACATCTATCCGCCGCTCGCTTACTGCGCGTTTGCGCACAGGGCCTTGGGATATCCCAACGACGACCCGAGGATCAGGCGGCCCTTCAATGCCCTGAAGATGTTCCAGCAGCGTTATGCGACTGCGGACGTGCCCGCGCTCCCGCCGGAGATCAGGGACAACGGCGAGACGAGGCCCTCCGACCTGCGCGAGGCAGGGATCGACCCCCGCACGGATTCATCCGAGGTCTTCGCAAGTCACGAGTCACAAGTCACGAGTCACGGCATTTCGATTCATCAGCAGTGCTGCATCTCCCCTGTCTGGGACACCCCCTGGATGATCGAGGCGCTGCTCGAGGCAGGCGTCTCACCCTCCGACCCCGCCCTCCTCCGCGCGACGCGCTGGCTCATGAAGAGGCAGATCACCGGCGTGCGGGGCGACTGGTCGGTCAAAAACCCCAGGGGAAAGCCGGGCGGCTGGTCGTTCGAGTTCGAGAACGACTACTACCCGGACGTCGACGACACGATACAGGTCCTCACCGCGCTCTGCCGCGTCTCGGTCCCGTGGCGCGACAAGGAGAAGGCGGTGATGACCGGCATCGACTGGCTCATCTCCATGCAGAACGACGACGGGGGCTGGGGCGCGTTCGACCGCAACCAGAACCGGACGCTGGTCAACCGCATCCCGTTCTCGGACCACAGGGCGTGCCTGGACCCCTCATCCCCGGACATCACCGGCCGCATGGTGGAGTTCCTCATGAGGCGAAACTATTCCACCTCGCATCCCGCCGTCCGCAAGGCGCTGGACTACCTCTGGGAGACTCAGGAGGAGTTCGGGGCCTGGTTCGCCCGCTGGGGGATAAACTACATCTACGGGACGTGGTGCGTGCTCACGGCGCTTGCGGCCATGGGGATGAGGCAGACCGACTCCCGCGTGGCCAAGGCGGTCGCATGGCTCGAGTCGGTGCAGAAGCCCGACGGCGGCTTCAGCGAGGCGGCGGACACCTACCATCCGCACAAGCCGTTCGAATGCTACAGCGCAAGCGTCCCCTCCCAGACCGCGTGGGCGCTGATGGCGTTCACGGCAGGCGGTGCCGTCCATTCGAGGGCAGCGGCGAGGGCGGCCCTCCACCTAATAAACTCGCGTAACTCGGAAAGGGGCTGGGACGAGATGCATTACACGGGTACCGGCTTCCCGCTTCACTTCTACATCCGCTACCACGGCTACAGGCACTACTTCCCGCTCCTTGCCCTGGGCAGATACTTCAGGGCAGGCGGGACCTGCGAGGCGATCGAGCGCGCCGGCGGGAGGGTCTCGGAGGTGCCTGTGGACGCGTTCAACCTCAAGACGTCGATCAGGCTATCGTGATCTCCTGAGAAAACAAGAAGCGACAGTTGTGCGATTGACTGCGATGGTCATGCGATGATGCAGCGACCAAATGCGATGATAGTACGACTATGGATGCGAATGAATGCGAATAATAGCAATCATCGTATCAAGCCCCAGATCATTTTGCTGATCTCGGTAAGACGCGATTTGAGCGAGAGCATCCTGTCCTGACGGATCAGACCGAATGCCAGCATGAGATCGACGCAGGCCGCGACCTCGGCAACCGAGGCCCTGGCGATATGGAAGAAGCGGCGGCGCTCGGGCTGAGAAGGACGGGCGTTGCCCTCCGCGAGGTTAAGGACCACTGAGGCCATGGCGCGCTTTAGCTGATCAGAAAGATACCCAAATCCCTTGGGCCACATGGCAACCTCTTTGCTTAGGTCCTCTGCCAACAAAATCGCCTGCCGGTAACATTCCAGTTTTTCGTGAAGCATGAAACACCTCCATAGGTTTGGTTTTTGACGTTGCCCTCCACCCTCTGCGAGAGGGCAACGCAAAAACCAAACCCCAAGGAGGTACTATGAATCACGAAAAACTGGAATGTTTCAGGCAGTTGATCCAAGCGGCAGAGGACCTTGCAAAAAGGGTCGCCAAGTGGCCCCGGGGCTATGGTTTTATGGTCGATCAGGTTCAGCGCGCCATGTCGTCTGCTGTACTCAATCTTGCGGAGGGCAACGGCAAGCGCTCATCCTCTCGCGAGCGCCGCCGCTTCTTCGAAATATCCATGGGTTCTATTGCCGAGGTCGGGGCCTGTCTTGATCTCGCCCTTGTCTATGGCCTCATCCATCGGCCAGAGCAAGCCGCACTCAAATCGCGCCTCAGATTGGCCTATGTTAAAATCAGGGCCTTGCCATAGGCAATCTCGTCTCTTCTCTCTCGTCTCTTCTCTCTCGTCTCAGCTTCTCTTGATCAGTTTTCCCGATCTCGTCTCTAAGTCGTCCCATAAAACACTGCCGCGCACCCGATGACGAGTGCGCGGCGAAAGTAATGAATAAATATCGCTATCACTCTTTGGAAGTGGCCGACACGCGAAAACCGATATCGTCTTCCGGAGTGTATTCGTTGCTGCGGTCCCCCGCGCGCAACATCACATAGTCGGCTTCGTCGGACCAGGAGCCGCCGCGCAACCCGCTGCGACCACTGCCATCCCGCACCAGCTCCTTGACATTGCCGGTCATATTGAACAGACCATAGGCGTTTTTCGGGCCCCAGTTCACGGGTGCGGTCTTGCCGTTGTATCCCTGGCCAAACCATGCTTCCTCATGGGACAGACGACCCGAAGGCGTGCCAAAGACTCGCCAGCCGAAAAAGGGAATACCCTCGCTCATCATCTTTTGGAAGGCCCTCACCCTCGGGTCAGTGAATATCTCTCCGAGGACTTTGAATACAAGATTCTCGAACCGACCGGCCACGAAATCTACCACGTCGGCAGGCGTGAATTTGCCAGTCTCCTCCTCCATGAGTTGCTGTATGTTGACCGCTGGGCCCCTGGCCGCGTTCTCCCACTGGTCCTCATTGGGCAGATCAAGTTGAGCCCCTATCTTTTTTAGATAAGCCTCCACTTGTGTGGACAATTTGGTAAGGATTGCGGGATGATTTCCGGGAAAATCGCCCAGATCAAGGCGGTACTGCTTTGTGCCATTCCGCTCCATTTGAGGGCCCCTGGCACCCATGATCTCGCTATACTGCGATTCGCTTACAGTCGTCTCGCCGATGAAATATGGCTGGAGCAGAACCCACTCCGGTGGGTTCTGCACGTCAGCGAACCGTGATTTGACAGTAGATCCTATGACAGTAAGACCGCCTGGAATCCCCACCATCGTGTGGCCGGCGATATTGCCTGTAGTAAAAGACGTGGACGCTGCTGATGTCGTGATTCCGTTGCAAAAGGGGGATGTTGGGGTGACTGCCGCCATGGGGGACACTCCTTATGATTTCCTTAGAGTCCTGCCCCCCTTGAATATTTATCGTCACTTCACAGGAAATGTTGCGTCAAATCTTCGTGTGCTTGCCGATTATGATGTAATTACAATAAGTTATGAGGCGACAATTCTCTCTCTCTTCTCAGCTTCTCTTGATCAGTTTTCTTGATCTCGTCTCTGTTTTCGAATTTAGCCCGCCCTTCTTCTTTGCCGCGGGTTTTTTCGCGGCAGGCCTGGGAGATGCCCTCTTCTCCGCCTCTGACTTGAATCCAGCCATCATCTTCGGCAGCCCTGACTTGAGCGTGGCGTCGGCAAAGCCCGCCGGCACCCAGAACGGGAGCTTGACCTCTACGCTGAACGTGGCGTCCGTAAGATTCGGCTCGAGCCTGGTGAGTTCCCAGGATCCGTCGTTGCCCTCCATGATATCGCCCTCAACCAGCGACCACTCCAGCCTCTTCGGCGGGGAGGGCCTCATCTCCAGCGTATAATTGATGCGGCTTACGATGTTCGCCGTGAATGCCACCTCGACCTTCGCCTTGCCCCTCTTCACCACCCTGGCGCTCTCGATCTCAGAGAGAAAGCCGGGATAGCTCTCGAAATCGGTGATCACCTCAAAGACCTTCTCGATCGGCGCTTTGATCGCAATGCTCTCAGTCAGCCTTCCCATCTCGCCTCCATCGGTTAAAGTAACGCTTTATCTGCCAGGTATGAGCTGCGCACAAAAGGGCCGCAAAACATATGTTTGATTCCATGCTTTAACCCCATTGCCTCATATTTCCGAAATATCTCGGGTTCAACGTAGCGCGCCACCGGCATGTTGGCCTTTGTCGGCCTCAGGTACTGTCCTATGGTCACGACGTCGCAACCTATCTTCGCGAGGTCGATTATCGTGTCCTCGACCTCCTCGTCGCTCTCGCCCAGTCCCACCATGAGGCCCGATTTTATGAGCCCGCCGCTCATGAGGGCCTTTGCGACGGCGAGGACCTCGAGCGATCGGCCGTAGGAGGCCCTGTCCCTGATCGACGGAGAAAGCCTCTCCACCGTCTCGACGTTGTGGTTGAAGATATCGGGTGCTGCGCTGCAGACGGTCCTTATGTCGCCTTCCCTCCCCTCGAAGTCCGGGGTCAGGACCTCGATAGCAGCAGGGCACCGCTCTCTGACCGCCGATACAGTCGCGGCAAAATGGGCAGCGCCCCCGTCTGCGAGATCGTCGCGGGTGACCGAGGTTATCACCACATGTCCAAGACCCATCTCCCTGACCTGTTCCGCGACCCTCGACGGCTCCATAGGGTTGAGGGGGGCCAAGATGCCGGTCCCCACCGCACAGAACCGGCAGGCGCGAGTGCACGCCGCGCCCATTATCATTATAGCAGCTGTGCCGCGGGCAAAGCACTCCCCCAGGTTCGGGCACCGGGCCTCTTCGCAGACAGTGTGGAGGCCCCGAACCCTGAGCCGCTTCTTCATGGCATGGGTGGAGGCGGCCTCGCCGGCCCCCTTTCGGAGCCACGGCGGGAGCCTCCCTATGTCGCAGGGATCGCCCATAAGGCGCCCTTGATACCACACATCCCCCCTCAGTCAACATTTCTGGAAGTATGCTTCGGGTGGCCGGCGGATCGGAGGACAATAAATAAAATTCCAAATCCCAAGCACCAAACTCCAAATAAATTCCAATAACCGAAATTCCAATAATCAAACAAAAACATCGCGTTTGGTTATTCGGTAATTGGAATAGGGTAGGCAGGGACCCGAAGCATCCTAGCTGATGTCCGCGAGCGTGAGGCGGCCCTCCCAGCGGGCGAGCAGCACCTCCCTGATTCGTGCGTTCTCAGGTTTCTCCAGGCCGGGGTCCGATTCGGCGAGCTCGAACGCCGCCTCGCGGGCCTTGGAGAGGATGCCGATGTCTCGCGCGAGGTTGGCGATCCGAAACGGAGGTATGCCCGACTGGCGCGTGCCCATGAACTCGCCCGGCCCCCTGAGGGCGAGGTCCTCCTCCGCGATCCTGAATCCGTCGGTCGTCTCGGTCATGACCTTGAGCCTCTGGCGCGCGTCCTCTGACCTGCGGTAGTCGGCCATGAGGATGCAGTACGACTGGTGCGTGGAGCGGCCCACCCTGCCCCTCAGCTGGTGCAGCTGCGCCAGCCCGAAGCGCTCCGCGTGCTCTATCACCATCACCGAGGCGTTGGGAACGTCCACGCCCACCTCCACGACAGAGGTCGCGGCGAGCACGTGTATCGATCCCGCCTTGAACTCGGCCATGACGGCCTCCTTCTCTTCGCCCGGCATGCGGCCGTGAAGGAGCTCCACACGATGGTGCGGCTCGAACACGCGCTTGAGCTCCCTGCACATCGCGGTGGCGTCCTTGAGGTCGAGCTTCTCGCTCTCCTCGATCAGGGGGTAGACCACGTACGCCTGGCGCCCGAGAACGAGCTCGTGGCGTATGCCCTCGTAGAGCTTTGCGCGCTGGCGCTCCTCGTAGAGGCGCGTGATTATCGGAAGCCGCCCCTTCGGCATCTCGTCGATCACCGAGACGTCGAGGTCCCCGTAGAGGGTCATCGCGAGGGTTCTCGGGATCGGCGTTGCGGTCATGACCAGCACGTCGGGCCAGGCCCCGTCCCCGGCACCGGGGGCGCCCTTGCGCCTGAGCTGCGCGCGCTGCATCACGCCGAAGCGGTGCTGCTCGTCCACCACCACGAAGCCGAGCCTCTTGAAGTTGACCCCCTCCTGGATCAGGGCGTGGGTGCCGACCGCGAGCGACACCGAGCCGTCCGCGATCCCCGCGAGCACGATCGAGCGCTCCTTGCCCTTCACCGAGCTGGTGAGCAGCGCGTGATTGAGCCCGAGCGCGCCCGCCAGCCTCTCGATCGTCGAGTAGTGCTGCTCCGCGAGTATCTCGGTGGGGGCCATGATGGCGGTCTGGAAACCACAGGCGCGCGCCTTGTCGGCGGCCGCGAGCGCGACCACGGTCTTGCCGCTGCCCACGTCCCCCTGGAGCAGCCTGTTCATGGGGACCGGTTTCTCCATGTCCGAAAATATCTCCGAGATCACCCTGCTCTGCGCCTCGGTGAGCTGAAAAGGCAGCGCTGAGACGAGCCTCTGGTGAGCGCCGTCGTCCGCGGCGAACCTAATCCCCTGCTTCACCGTGTGCTGCCGCCTCCTGAGGGCCAGCCCGAGCTCCAGGAAGAAGAACTCGTCGAATATGAGGGTGCGGTGGGCGGCGGAGCGGCCGATGGCGAGCAGCTCGGGGTCGAGGTCTGGCGATGGGAAGTGGATCTCCTGCAGGCACTCCCACGGGTCGCAGAGGCGGTGCCGCTCTGCGAACGGCTCTGGGAATACCGGCTTGATGTGGGTGTTGTAGGCGTCCCAGGCGTTGCGGACGATCCTGCGCATGGTCTTCTGGTAGAGCCCCTCCGTGAGCGGATAGACGGGCATGATCCTGCCAGCGGACTCGGGCGCGGAGCCGCCCTCGGAGAGCGTCTCCATCTCCGGATGGATGAACTGGTGCGTGCGCCCGTACGCCGAGACGTCGCCCGAGAGCATGAGCTCCACCCCGGGCTTGAACTTCTCGCGCATGTAGCTCTGCCTGAAGTGGAAGAATTTGGCCGAGACCTTGCCGGTCCCGTCGTCAACCACCACCTCGTAGATGCGCTTGCGCCGGGCGCCCATGAACGAGACCCCGGAGGCGACCACCCTGCCCTGCACGGTCCTGTCACCTCCGGGAGAGAGCTCCGAGATCGCGAGGATCCTTCTCCTGTCGATGTAGCGGATCGGGGTCACCGCGAGCAGATCGCCGACGGTGAGCACGCCCATCCGGCCGAGTATGGAGGCGAGCGCGGGGCCGACCCCCTTGACGTACTGGACGGGCGTGGCCAGCGGATGTCTGTGGTATCTATCATCCGTCATTGCGAGGAGCATATGCGACGAAGCGATCCCTTGCAAGGCCGGGACTGAGGGGGATCGCAACGCCCGCCAAAGGACCCCGCGGCGCAGCGATGACGCGCCGATATCAAAAAAACAGGGGGCTTGAAGGCCCCCCGTGTGAAAATATCAATGTCGGCGCATCACTGCGGAGCGACCTGCACAACCGTGAACTCGGTGCGGCGGTTGCGCGCGCGACCCTCGACGGTGTTGTTGTCCGCGACCGGCCTCGTCTCGCCGTAGCCCACCGAGACCAGCCTGTCGGGCTCTATACCTTTTCCGATGAGGTAGTCGCGCACCGCGTTCGCGCGGCGTTCGGAGAGGAGCTGGTTGGAGGCGTCGGAGCCGATCCAGTCGGTGTGACCCTCGACCCTGACGAGCCTGATCTGCGGGTTGCGCGACAGCAGATAGGCCACGTCGTCCACGATCGGGTAGGAGATCGGCCTGATGTTGTGCCTGGCGAACTCAAAATGTATCTTCTGCGTGATGACGATCTTCTCCTCCACCGCGGCCTCCACCGCGACCGGCGGCGGCGGCCCGACCTCTGCGCGGCGATAGTTGACGCCCACCAGCACTCGCAAGTCGGGCGAACCGATACCGGTGGTTATCCCCCTGCCTCCGGCCAGCGAGACCGTGAGGCCCTTGGCCCTGGTCTGGGGGGTCCACCGTCCGCCCACGAGGAACTCGGCCGGGTTCTGCAGCTGGTTTTTCCAGTAGCCGCTGAGCACCCCCTCGGAGAGGACCTCGCCCAGCACCGCCCACGAGTCGTTGATGCGCACGTTGACGCCGCCGTTGAGGATGAGCGTGTCGTCGATCACCGCGTTGGCGTTGTTGGCGTCGTAACGGGTCTTCGCGTAGTTGCGATATCCCACGTTGAGGGCGAGAAACACCCGGTTCTTTATGTCCGCATCGAAGGCGATGATGCCGCCGGGCGACCACATGCCGTTGCCCAGAAAGGTCGACTCCTTGCCAGTGGGGAAATAGAAGAACGGGATGACCGCAAGGCCCAGGTGATAGCGCTCGATGTTGAGGATCCGGAATTTTGTCTCGAACCGCACATCGCCGAGCTTGCCGTATAAGTTCTCCTTGGTGGCGGCCCCGGCGGGCTGGTTGGGGTTGATGAACGCCTCCCAGATGGCGACCGGTATGTTCACGCCCGTGGACCACCAGTCGGTCCAGCCGATTGCGCCCATGATGTTGGCCATGAGCAGGTCGTCGACTATCCCGCGCCGCCTCCGGCCGGCTGCGTCCGCGTACTCCAGCGGCTCGAAGCCGTAGTCGATGTATCCCCCTGCGTTCCAGCCCCACTGCGGCAGGGTGTTGGACTGGTAGATCGTGAGGTACTTGCCGCCGTCGGTCGCCGGATTGATCGTTATGACATCCGCATTATGCGCCGCATGGGCGTGGCCCGCGATGAACACGGCCAGGACTGCCAGAAACAGCGTTACGGCAAATTTTCTGGGCATCTCCCCCTCCCCCTGTAAGTGCAGTATTGACGTTGTTTTATGCGATTTTATTGGTTTTTTCAGGAAAGTCAACGCCGAATCCGTTTATAAGACGCTCAAAAAACAGCCCGAGGTTATTAGCCTCGGGCCGGTCCCTCACTGAATTCCGTAACTCGTGACTCGTGACTCGTAATCCGTTTACTTCCTGTTGCGTCTGCGGATTCGCAAATATGCGATGCCCCCTGCCGGCGCAAGCAGGGCAATGATCAGGGGCAGGACCGACGAGGCGGTAGGTGCAGAGCTTCCCACGAAGCATCCGCACCCGCCCCCTTGGGCGCCTATCATGGGCTCGCCGACGATGAAGCCGAACGGGACATCGACGGTATCGGTCGTGCCCCCTGCTGCAGCGTATTTTTCCTGGTAGAGGCCGAACGCATAGCGCTGGTTCGGCACAACAGGATACGCCGTGTCCACGTAGAGCGAGGCCCTCGGGGCGGCGCCGCCAAGCTGCGCGACCCTTTCGGCCAGCATCGATTTGAGCTGCTCCCAGTCGATTCGCTCCTCGATCGGCTTGAGCCCGGGCATTGCGCCTTCGACCGCGGTCCAGGAGCCGCCCGTGTTCACCGTGCGGAACTTCATCTCATGTATCGTGACCGCTGTCCCGGGGAGCAGGCCCTGCGGGGTCTGGGAGAGACCGAGCGACACCGCCTCCTCGGAGCCCGAGCTGATGACCCTGTGCGAATACATGTTGTTGACCAGGAGCGTCCCCTCCGCCGCCCCGGAGATCGAGGTGGCGATCATGGGCATTGCGCCCAGGCTCATGGCCATGGACGGGACCACCATCCCGGCCGCCTGCTGATCGAGGGGGATAAGCTGGATCGGCTTATCCAGGGTCTCGAAGGTGCGGAACTCGAGCGTCGTCTCGTCTATGAACTTGGAGCCGTCGGTCTGGACCACCGAGTACGGCATGAGGTTCCCAGGTATGCCGGGGAGCGGCGTCCCCGAGAGCGAAAGCGAAAGCTCGGAGGGGGCGGCGCCCGGCGCGCTGGCCCCGTCCACGCGACAGAGGACCGTCACGCCCTGCTCGGGCGGGCAGATGAAGTCGTCCGATCTCCCGGTGATCGCGCGGATCTCGTCGTTGAGCGCCTTGTACTTCTCGGCAGCCTTCTCGCCCGGGAACGTGGCGCACCTGACGACGCAGTCGTCGTTCTGCAGGCCGCCGCCCTGCGGAGCGGCCTCGGCCGGCCCCTCCCCGGCCGCCGTCTTCGAAGGGATCCTTATCAGGGCCGTCGTCTCCCTGTGGCCGGGCATGATCTGTCCCTTGGGGAGCTTGAGCTGCGCCAGGATCTTGGCTGCTATCGCCGCCGGCGTGTCGGCAGCGGGCGACGCAGGGGCCTGTTCGATAGGCGGCGTTGAAATGCATCGGCAGTTCACGCACACATTGCCGGCCCCGCAGGGGAGATCGGCATTCCACCCGTCGCACTGCTCCGTGCCCTCGATGATCCCGTCGCCGCACAATGGAACGTACGGCCTCTTGCGGATACAGGTGCACGGCTTCAAATTCGAATCGTTGACACATATGAAGGGACCTTCGCACCCCGTAGGATCTAGCTTGGGGTCACACTCCTCCGGCGCATCCTTGATGCCGTCGCCGCAGACCGCGGCCCCTGCGTCAGGTACGATGAGGTCCCATATCCGCTTGAGCACGGAGCCGACCTTCGAGCCCGCCCCCGCTGGGCCCCTCGCCTCCTCCACAGCGGGCGCGATCGAGCACCCGCCGCCAAGCGCCCTGAAGCCGCCCGGCTTACCCTCATAGGCAGCCTGCGCCTCCAGCCTCTCGGAGAGCATGACAGTCTGGTAGATCGGGATCAGGAATATCTCCTCGAACGAGAGCGGGGGGCCGAACATCCCGTCCGGCGCCTTCCTGATGGTGAGGAGTTTCTCGTACTCGTAAAGAAAATTTCTCAGATCCTTGTCGTCGAATATCCCGTCGAGCGCCTGCTGCGCCTCTGCGTTGTCAGGGAACCCCTCCGCTATAAGGCTGCTCACCAGCTGCCTGAACGACAGCGGCGATTCCTGGTCGGTGCGCAGAACATTTGCGCCGGGGACCTGGCCGGCGGTGCCGGGGACCTGCCGGCTGTTTTGAGAGGCGAACTGCGCGGGCCTGAGCTCCGACGCCACGGCTATTGCGCCGCGATCATGCCCCACGATCACATCCGTCGTCCCTTCTGACCCGTTCCTCGAAGTGGAAGACGAGGTGTCACAATCGAACCACGCCTTCCTGTACTCGACTATGTCGCAGGAGAACGGCATATACTGGTTCGAAAAATAAGAGCCGCACGGGCTCACCTCAAATTCCATGGGCTCGGAGCAGGGGACCTTGCAGCAGGGATCGTCTTTGTAGAACGGAAGCCTGTACTCCTTTCCCTTCCAGCTTATCACGCACGGCTCCGGCTCGCCGCAGCCCACGGGCAGGGGATGAAACTGATCGTCCCTGAACGGTATGGCCACCTTGTACATCGCTGGGCTCACGGAGGTCCAATGCGCCGACCAGAGGTTCGCTATCACCGAACGGTATGTCTGAAACACGCTCCCGACCGTGGGGTCGTCGGAGCCCGAGGAGTAGTCGGGGCAGCCCGCGTCGGGCAGCATGAGCGGCCTTCCGGTCACCTGGGCTATGGCGTCCGGCCCCTCGTCGGCTCTCTTTGCGGAGATGTCGGCGACGCCGGCCGCCTTAGCCTTTTCCTCGAACGAGGCGAAGCCGGTGCGGAACCTCTCCATGTCCTGAGGCAGTGTGGAGTAATCGAGAGCGGCCTTGAAGAGATAGGCGTGCGAGGAGTAGGCGCCGTCGCCGTCCGATTCCGGCACCGCGTTGCCGGCCAGTATGTCCGCCTTGAGCGCGGCGCTCGCGTAGCCGCCCTCCCCCTCGTGCATGAATCTGCCGACGGCCGCGGCCGCGATCTGCGGCAGCTCGCCCGCGGTGGACGGGACGTCTATGGTCCTGTACTCGATTTCGGCGTAGTTGCTGCATGCCCCCGGGACGGTTTCGCGGCGGAGCCCCAGGGTCACCGAGTTCGAGAACATGCGCCCCGCCCCGTCGTCGAATTTGACGTGGCCTGCGTTCTCAGGATCGGCGACGATGCCTGAGCCCCTCCACGTTATTACAAAATCGGCGCAGCGGTCGTCCGTGATACGGCCTGACTCTATCCGGTACGGCACCAGGCCGTCGGCCGGCCTCGGTACCTTTATGAGCCCGGGCAGCAGAAGCGGCGTGGGCCTGGCCGGAACGAAATCGATGTAGCCGCAGGTGCCGGACTCATATTCAATGGGATCCGCCATGAATGCCGGGTCCACCTTCTTTATGGGCCTGGTCCCTATTCTCCTCGAATTCTCGTCGACGACATACAGGACCGCATCGGAACCCGGCGCGTCGTATGCCGAAGGGATGAGGATGTGCTGCTTCCTCAGCCCCTCGGTGTCCTCCGCAAAATCGGTGAGCACCGCCATGTCGTAGGCGTCCCCACCGACTATCGCGGTCGCCCCCTCGGGCTGGAACACGTGGCTCGGGTTCATTTTCTCGTATTCCCCCGACGCAGCAGAGTTCAGCCAGCGCCCGGCCTGCCTCCATACCACCATGAGGGCGAAGGTCCTGTCGGGGAACAGATCCTCCGTGACACCGGAGGAGATGCTGGTGCAGGCGTCGTCCGAACAGACGCCGAGCATGTCGCGGAACGTCTTGTGGCCGGCCAGCGACGAATCAACGGCCGAGAGGTCGGTCTCGAAGACCGCGGGCCTGGCCCTGAAGCCGTGAACTGTGGCGTCGAGGTTGAGCAATAGATTCCGATACAGGACCGCGAGATCGCTGTAGGAACGATCGAGCGGATCCTTCGGGTCGACCGCCTCGATCGCTATCGGGTTTGACGCCAGCGGAACCATCCAGTTCGTGAGTATGAAAGGCCAGAGGATCTCACCGATCTTCTTTCCCGGCTCAATTTGCGGGAACTGAAAAGAGCTGTAGCCGGAGAATTTATATCTGGCAGAGGCGCCTTCCCCTGCCTTCCTGAACAGGACCAGAGGGGAATGATATGCGATGCCGCGGACTCCGGTATGGACAGGAGGCACCGTCATGCTCACATAGCCCGGGGGGGTCGCAAAGCCGTTCACATTGAGGTACCACTCCATCTCATTTCTCACGATGAACGGGTCATAGGCCACGCCGACGATCCCGTTGCCTATATCCACGGCATCGTAAATCAAAACGTCCTTATATTCGTGGCTGCCCAGCGGCATGAGGCACTTCTTGTGCCCGAGCCACGGCATCTTGAATCTGGGTATGGAGCACCACTGGAAGGCCTCGTTCTTCGCCACGACCGTCGCAGGATAGGCCGAATCGTACGGGGAGACCTCCGACGCGTTGCCCAGCAGCGCCAGCCGGGCGCCGCCTATGAGCAGCGTGTCCAGGGGATCTTTGCCGAAGAGCGCCTTGAATTCGCCCTCCTCCTCCACACGGACGTCGCCGAGCGCAAGCCTCCTGCCCTCAACGTTCTCGCCCTCCGCGAGCGAGTAATCAAGCCCCCATGTCATCTTGAAGCCTGTGCTGGTTGACAGCGACATGTCGTTTGGACCCAGGGGATTGATCGGTTCTATTCCCGGAGAGGCGACTCTCGCGCCGGGGTTGTCCATGATTGGAGATGTGGCGCTGACCGCCTTTCCCGTCGCCGCACCCGGCGTTGCGAACACGTCGTCGATGTAGACCGACAGGCTGTCCGCTTCTATCTTGTCCCTCTCCACCTTGAAGTTTCGAGCCCCCTCTACGACCGGATGTGAGAAGAATTCGATCATCGCGGCGGCCGAAGATGCTGGGGATGCGGGATTGTCGCCTCCGATCAGCACAGGTTTTGAAAACCCGGCCTTGAGCTCCTGTGCGATCGCTGCGGTCGTGATCGCAGCCAAAAGCGCGGCAACCGCCAGAACCAATAGACATGCCCTTTTCATGAGAACCTCGCTTTCAAGCCCCCGTCAGTAATGTGCAAGCGGGGTGCCAGAGAATCACAACACAGGTTGATCTACAATATGTTGATTTTTAATGATTAATTTCTGACTGATAAACGCCATCTGGCTCTCATTGTGATATGGCTGGTCCATGTGTCAATTATCCGACATAATTTAACGCCAAATCCTAGCACTTATCCGACAGGCTCTCAAGAGCTGATTGCAAGGCCGAACGCCTTGTGAAGCACCCTCACCGCCCTCTCCGCCTCGCGGATGTCGACCACGATCGAGACCTTGATCTCGCTGGTGCCGATCATCTCGATCGCGATCCCCTCCGCGGCCAGGGCCTCGAACATCCTGTGCGCGACGCCCGCGTGGCTGCGCATCCCCAGCCCCACCACGGAGACCTTCGCAATGTCGCCGGCAGCCTCCACGCGGCCGGCCTTCACGTCGCGGGCCGCCTGCTCCGCGAGCTGCATCGCGCGCCTGAGGTCGGCCTTCGGGACCGTGAAGGTGAGGTCTGTGAATCCGTCCTCAGAGACGTTCTGCAGTATGAGGTCCACGTCTATCCCCGCGCGGGCGATCGGCTTGAAGATGGCCGCGGTGACACCCACCCTGTCCGGCACCTTCCTGATCGCGACCTTGGCCTCCCCTGTGGTGAGGCTTATCCCGGAGACCACCGTCCCCTCGAGCACGCTCTCCTCGGGCACCACCCACGTGCCCTCTCCCTCTGTGAACGACGACCGCACCACCAGCGGGACCTTGAACCTGGCCGCGAGCTCGACGCACCTGGTGTGCAGGACCTTCGCGCCGGTGTCGGCCAGCTCCATCATCTCCTCGTAGGTGATCCTGCGCAGGAGCTTCGCGTCGGGGCAGATGCGCGGGTCGGCTGTGGCCACCCCCTCGACGTCGGTGAATATCTCGCAGCGGTCCGCGCGGAGCGCTGCCGCGAGCGCGACTGCCGAGGTGTCCGAGCCGCCTCGGCCTATGGTCGTGATGCGGCCGTCGGGCGCGATACCCTGGAACCCGGCGACTATGGCGACGGCCCCCCGATCGAGCGCCGAGCGGACGCCCGCCGGATCGATGCCCTCTATCCGCGCGCGGCCGTGGTTTCCGTCGGTGAAGATGCCGGCCTGAAATCCGAGGAACGTCTCGGTCTCCTGCCCCTCGCCCCGAAGCGCCAGCGAGAGGAGCGCGACGCTCGCCTGCTCGCCGGTGGCGACGAGCAGGTCCATGTCCCGCTCGTGCGGCTCGCGGGCCATCTCGTGCGCGAGCCTGATGAGGCGGTCGGTCTCGCCCGCCTGCGCGGAGACGACCACGGCGACACGGCTGCCCCCGCGGGCGACCCCGGCCACCCTCCTCGCCACCGCTCGTATGCGCTCGAGGTCGGCCACCGACGTACCGCCGTACTTGTGGACTATCGTCTGCATCTCAGACCCTTCTCGCCTTGTGTATCGCGCGGCCGAAGACGTCGGCAGCCGCCTCGGCCACGACCTCCGAGAGCGTGGGGTGCGCGTGTATCGTCTTCTCGAGATCCACCACGCTCATCCCCTTGCGCATGGCCAGCGCCGCCTCGGGGACCAGCAGCGTCGCGTCCCTGCCTATTATGTGGGCGCCGAGTATCCTTCCGTCCATGTCGGTGTGGACGATCGCCTGCCCGTCGGGCTCGCCGTCGCACATCGCCTTTCCGCTCGCCGAATATGGGAAGCGGCCCGTGAGGAACTCCGTCCCGCGCGCCTTGAGCTCCTCAGAGGTGAGCCCGACCGCTCCGATCTCAGGCCATGTGAATATCGGCGACGGCACCGTGGAGGCGTCGTAGCTCCCCCCCTCTCCGAAGATGTTCTCGACCGCCGCGATCCCCTCGGCGCTCGCCGCGTGCGCGAGCATCGCTCCGCCGATCACGTCGCCGATCGCGTAGACGCCCTTGCAGGTGGTCTCGAATCTCGCGTCGACCCTGATGGCGCCTCGCTCGACAAGCTCGATGCCGGCGACCTCGAGGCCGAGCCCCTTCGTGAGCGGCCTTCTGCCCACAGCGACCAGCACCCTGTCGACCGTCTTCTCGGTCCCGTTGGAGAGCCTCGCCTTCACCCTGCCCCCCGAGGTGTCGACCGACTCCACGGTCGTGCCCGCAATTATCTCTATCCCGTCCGACTTCATCTGCCTGGCGAGCACCCTCGATATCGCCCCCTCCACCTGGGGGAGGATGGAGGGCATGGCCTCGACTACGGCGACCTTTGCGCCGAAGCTTCGCATCATGCAGCCGAACTCGCAGCCGATCACCCCGCCGCCCACGATGAGAAGGGTTGCGGGGACCTCGGTCCAGTCGAGCGCCTCGTCGGTCGTGACGATCCGGTCGCCGTCCGGGGCGAGCCCAGGTATCTCTATCCAGGTGGAGCCGGTGGCGATCAGGATGTTCTTCGCCGCGAGCTCGCGGCCGTCCACGGAGAGAGCGCCCTTCCCGACGATCCTCGCCTCCCCCTTCGCCAGCTCGATCCCGTTCGACTTGATCAGCTGGGCGATGCCGGCTCGCAGCTTCTCCACGATGGCGTCCTTGCGTTCCCTGACCCGCTTCATCTCGATCGCCGGCGCCGCGCCGCCGAGCGCGACGCCCATCTCCCCCGCATGCCTTATCGTGCGAAGGGCGTGGGACGAGGCGATCATGGACTTCGTGGGTATGCAGCCGCGGTTGAGGCAAACCCCTCCCAGCTCGCCGCGCTCGATGAGCAGGACCCTGGCGCCCAGTCGGGACGCCCGTATCGCCGCCACGTATCCGCCCGGCCCCGCGCCTATCACCGCCAGATCAAACATCGCCCTCCCTCCCCCTGTGATCAGAACACGATCTCACGCGTATTTTCGTCCACTATGCCGAACGATATCGTCCTCGCGCGTTCGGGCAGTGAGCCCGGGAAGCGGTCCGCCCACTCCACGACCGTGGCGCCGTCGCCGGAGAAGTACTCCTCCACGCCGAGGTCGGCGAGCTCCGAGGGGCGCGTGAGCCGGTAGAAGTCGAAGTGGTAGAGAGGCATGCGCCCGCCCCTGTACTCGTTTATCAGCGCGAACGACGGCGAGCGGACGAAGACCCCCTCCGGCACCCCGAGCCCCGCTGCAAGCCCCTGCACGAAGCGGGTCTTGCCTGCGCCCAGCTCGCCCACCAGCGCCAGAACGTCCCCCGGCTTGAGTCGTCGGGAGAACTGCGCGGCCAGGGCGAATGTCTCATCGGGCGATCTGGTCAGCTTCCTCATGGCTCGTAACTCGTGACTCGTGACTCGTAACTCGTGACATGTAACTCGTGACACGTTAGATGCGATAGGCGATCTCTTTTATCGCTGCGCCGAGCCTCCCTATCACGTCGGAGGCGATCACCGAGGCCTCGCCAAGCTCCCGCGCGGCGATGTCGCCCGCAAGGCCGTGGATGTAAACGGCGGCGAGCGAGGCCTCCCATGCGCCGGCCCCCTGCGCGATGAACGATGCGACGATCCCGGTGAGCGCGTCGCCCATGCCGGCCGACGCCATGCCGGGGTTGCCGGTGGGGTTTGTCGCGAGCCTGCCGTCGGGGGCGGCCACCACGGTCCCGTGGCCCTTGAGCACGACGAAGGCGCGCGTTTGCCTCGCAAGTTTCGCGGCGGCGCCGGTCCTGTCCGCCTGGACCTCATCCGCGCTCGAGCCAAGAAGCCCCGCCATCTCCCCCGGATGGGGAGTGAGCACCGAGGGCGATCCCCTGCGCGAGAGGGCGTCCAGATCCAGCACGTTGAGGGCGTCCGCATCCACCACGGCGGGGAGCTCCGAATCCAGAAGGAGCCTGTTCACGAACTGCCCCGTGCCTTCGGCCGTGCCGAGCGCGGGCCCGATCGCCATCGCCTGCTTCCCCTCGCAGAGCCCGTGCGCCGCAGCCAGCCCCTCCGGGGTGAAGAACCCCGCGCCGCCGTCGGGTATCGGGTCGCACATCACCTCGGGGTAGCGCGCGTCGAACCTCGCGAACGCCCCCTCGGGGAGGCAGAGGGTGCAGAGCCCGCAGCCGGCCCTTAGCGCCGCCAGCGCGGCGAGGTAGCCCGCGCCGAGATGACCGCCGGAGCCGGCGAAGATCAGGACGTGGCCGAACGTTCCCTTGTGCGCCGCGGCCCCCCTCGGTGCGAGCAGCCCGGCGAACATGGCCGGCTCGATCGTCAGCTGTGACAGTGTGCTGTTCATCCTTCAAGGACGACGTTGGCGATGCCGTAGTCGCCGTCGTGGGAGAGCATGATGTGAGTCCTCTTTATATCGCGCCCCTTGGCCAGCTCCGCCACAGCGCCGTGCAGGTTGATGACCGGCCGGTTCTCCTGCTGGTCTATCTCGATGTCTGCGAAGCGGACCCCCTTCTGATCTTTGGGGAAGAGCGCCTTGACGAATGCCTGCTTCGCGGCGAACCGCGTGGCGAAGCGCTGGGCCGGGTGCTTCTTGGTGTTGCAGTACCTTATCTCATTCTCGGTGAAGACGCGGCGCAGGAACCGCTCCCTCCACCGGTAGATGATGGACTCGAAGCGCTTCACGTCCACCAGATCGACTCCGATTCCGATGATCATAAACCTCCGTAACTCGTGACTCGTAACTCGTGACTTGTGAGTGGGGACAGCACGCAAGTCACAAGTCGCCAGTCACGGATTCAGCAGTCGTCTCATCTCCCTCACGGCCTCTTTCATCCCCACGAACAGGGCGCGGGCGACGATCGCGTGGCCGATGTTGTACTCCTCGACCTCGGGCAGCGCGCGCGCGATCGTGGCCGCGTTCTCGTAGTTTATCCCGTGGCCGGCTGCGAGCCTGAAACCCATGCCCTTCGCCGCGCCCGCCGCCCTCGCGAGCCTGTCCAGCTCCCTTTCGGCGGCCGAGCTGCCTTTCGCGTCGCAGCAGGCCCCCGTGTGGAGCTCAACGCGCCGCGCGCCCGCCTCGCCGGCCGCCTCGACCTGTCGCAGATCCGGGTCGATGAAGAGGCTCACCTCGATCCCGGCATCGAAGAGGCGCCGGATCGCCGCGCGCACCTCGGCCATCTTTCCCGCCACGTCGAGCCCCCCCTCGGTCGTGAGCTCGGCCCTGCGCTCCGGCACGAGCGTCGCGGCCGCAGGCCTCTCCCTGCAGGCGATGGAGACGATCTCCTCCGACACCGACATCTCGAGGTTGAGCGGCACGGCGATCGCGGCCTTCATCCGGGCCACGTCCGCGTCACGGATGTGCCTTCGGTCCTCGCGCAGGTGTATGGTGATCTGGTCGGCGCCGCCCGCCGTCGCTTCGAGCGCCGCAGCGAGCGGGTCGGGGTAGACGGTCCCGCGCGCCTGCCTTATGGTCGCGACGTGGTCGACGTTGACCCCGAGGCGGATCATGGGAGCACCGTCCCTTCGCCTCCGAGGTGCTCGCCGATGAGCCCTGCGAGCTCGTTCGCCATGAGCCTTATCCTCCCTCGGTCGCTGCCCTCAACCATCACCCTGGCGATGTCCTCCGTGCCCGAGTAGCGGACGAGGAGCCTGCCCTCGCGGCCCAGCTCGCCGCGGTACGACTCAAGGGCGGTGGCGAGCGCGGGTATCCGGCCGAAGTCGACCTTCCGCTGCACCCTCACGTCCACCCTCACCTGCGGGTACGGTTCGAAAATCTTCGCGAGCTCCGACAGGGGCCTTTGCTCCCGGAGCATTATCGCGAGCACGTTGAGCGCGCCCATGATCCCGTCGCCGGTGGTGTTGTGATCGAGGAAGATGAGGTGGCCCGACTGCTCGCCGCCCAGGTTGAAGCCGCCGCCGCGCATCTCGTCGATCACGTAGCGGTCGCCTACCTTCGTGCGCCTGACCTCTATGCCATGCTCCCTCATGACGCGGTCGAGGGCGAGGTTGCTCATCACTGTTGCCACCAGCGTGTCGCGCGCGAGCTTTCCGCGCCGCTTGCGGTCGAGGGCCGCCAGCGCCATGATGACGTCGCCGTCGACCACGCTCCCCTTCTCGTCGCACATGATGACGCGGTCCGCGTCGCCGTCGAGCGCGATGCCCGCGTTCGCCTTCATCCTGCGCACCAGGCCGCACATCCGCTCCGGGTGCAGCGAGCCGCATCCCTGGTTGATGTTGAGCCCGTCCGGACGGGTGCCTATCTCTATGACCTCGGCGCCCAGCTCCTGGAACACCGTGGGGGCGACCCTGTAGCCCGCGCCGTTGGCGCAGTCCACCACCAGCCGAAGCCCCAGCAGCGTGAGCTCGCCCGGGAAATGCCCCTTGAGGTACTGGATGTAGCGGCCGGCCGCGTCATCTATGCGGTGGGCCTTGCCTATCGATGCGCCAGTGGGGCCGGCGGGCGCCCCACCACCGCGCAGGACGGTCTCCTCCATGCGGAGCTCCAGCTCGTCGGGCAGCTTGAATCCGTCGCTGTCGAAGAACTTGATGCCGTTGTCGTCGAAGGGGTTGTGCGAGGCCGATATGACCGCGCCCGCGTCCGCGCGCATGCTGCGCGCTATGAACGCGATGCCCGGCGTGGGCAGCGGGCCCACCAGCCAGACGTCGGCGCCCGCCGAGCAGATCCCTGAGGCCAGCGCGGTCTCGATCATGTAGCCGGAGAGCCTTGTGTCCTTGCCGACCACGATCCTCTGCCTGTGGCCCGCCCTGGCAAAGAGAATGGCTGCCGCCCTGCCGAGGGCGAGCGCGGTCCCGGAGTCCATGGGGGCCGTGTTGGCCTTGCCGCGGACCCCGTCGGTGCCGAAGATCTTCCGCTCAGGATCTTTCATCGAGCCTCGCTTCATGAGCTTTTGGGTTGAGACTGATTACAGGAAAAGAATATAGATATCAAGTTTATACGTCTATCCGGACAGGGACTCATACATATCGAGAAATCGCCTCGCAGGGCTCACGTCGTGGACCCTCAAAATGGAGGCGCCCTTGTCCACCGCTATCGCAAGGGTGGCAAGAGTCCCTTCAAGTCTTTCATCAACTTCCAAGTCTAATACTTTGCCGATAAACGCTTTTCTTGATGTGCCGATGAGGATCGGCGCCTTGAGCGCTGACAGTTCATCGAGGTGCGCAATGATCGTGAGATTGTGCTCCACGGTCTTTCCGAACCCGATGCCCGGGTCGACGATGAGCCTGTCCCGTGCCACGCCCGCTCCCTCGGCCCGGGCCATCGCGTCGGCGAGGAAAGAGCCGATCTCGGCCATGAGGTCGCCGTAGCGGGGTGCCTCCTGCATGGTGCGAGGCGTGCCCTTCATGTGCATGAGCGCTATCGGCACTCCCCTGTCGGCGGCCAGCCCGAGCATCCGGGGGTCGAAGCGCGCGGCGCTGATGTCGTTTATCATCTCCGCCCCGGCGTCGAGTGCCCGGGCGGCAACCCGTGCCTTGGTGGTGTCTATGGAGATCGGGACCGAGCTCCTCCTCCTGACCCCCTCGATCACGGGGATCACCCTTCGCAGCTCCTCGTCGACGGAGACCGGCTCCGAGCCCGGGCGGGACGATTCGCCGCCTATGTCCACGATGTCCGCGCCCTCCGACTCGAGCTCGAGGGCCCGGGCGATTGCGCGCGACGGCTCGAGAAAACGACCCCCGTCTGAGAACGAATCGGGGGTCGCGTTCACGATGCCCATGATCGCGGGGCAACGCTCGTCCAGATTGAATCTGCCTATCCTCATGCGGTCTCTGTGGCGGCCTTGGGTGGGGCGGGCTGCTCGACGCTCACGGCGTCGTTCGCCCTGCCCTCCTTCGCCCTGGCGTTTCTGCCCCCGGGCACCGCCTCCGCCTTCCTCTCCACGCGCTCCCCGCGCATCACCTTTTCGATCTCATCGCCCGAGAGCGACTCGTACTCCAGCAGCCCCTGCGCGAGCCTCTCGAGCTTCTCGCGGTTCTTCATGAGGAGGTCGCGGGCGATGTTGAAGCTCTGCATGACTATGCGCTTCACCTCCGCGTCGATCTGCTGGGCTGTCGCCTCGCTGTAGTCGGCGTGCCGGGATATCTCGCGGCCCAGGAAGATCTCCTCCTGCTTCTTGCCGAACGCCAGCGGCCCCATGCTCTCGCTCATGCCCCACTCGCAGACCATCTTGCGCGCGAGCTCGGTCGCCCTCTCTATGTCGTTGCCCGCCCCTGTCGTCGGCTGGTCGAAGACCAGCTCCTCGGCCGCCCTGCCGCCCAGGAGTATGGCGAGAGTGTTCTCGCAGAACTTGCGGTTCTGCGTGTAGCGGTCGTCGATGGGCAGCTGCTGGGTGAGCCCGAGAGCTGCGCCGCGAGGGATGATCGTGACCTTGTGTATCGGGTCGGTGCCGGGGATGAGCTTGGCCACGAGCGTGTGGCCGGCCTCGTGGTAGGCGGTGTTGCGCTTCTCCTCCTCGGATATGATCATGCTGCGGCGCTCGGAGCCCATGAGGACCTTGTCCTTGGCGTGCTCGAAATCGGGCATCTCGATGAGCTTCTTGCCCGAACGCGCGGCTATGAGCGCCGCCTCGTTGACCACGCTCTCGAGGTCCGCCCCCGAGAAGCCGGGGGTGCCGCGGGCGACGGTGGAGAGGTCCACGCCCGGGTCAAGCGGCTTGTTCCTGGAGTGCACCTTCAGTATCGCCTCGCGCCCGCCCACGTCCGGCCTCGGCACGATCACGCGCCGGTCGAAGCGGCCCGGCCTGAGGAGCGCGGGGTCGAGGACGTCGGGCCTGTTGGTGGCGGCCATGATGATCACACCCTCGTTGGACTCGAAGCCGTCCATCTCCACCAGCAGCTGGTTGAGGGTCTGCTCGCGCTCGTCGTGCCCCCCGCCGAGCCCGGCGCCGCGGTGTCGGCCCACCGCGTCGATCTCGTCTATGAAGACTATGCAGGGCGCCTGCTTCTTGCCCTGCTCGAACAGGTCGCGCACCCTGGAGGCGCCGACGCCGACGAACATCTCGACGAACTCGGAGCCCGATATGGAGAAGAACGGGACGCCCGCCTCCCCGGCAACCGCGCGGGCGATGAGCGTCTTGCCCGATCCCGGCGGCCCCACGAGTAGCACACCCTTGGGTATCCGGCCGCCGAGGACCGTGAACTTCCTGGGCTCCCTCAGAAACTCTATGATCTCGCGCAGCTCCTCCTTGGCCTCCTCGACCCCTGCAACGTCGGCGAAGGTGACCTTCTTCTGGCTGTCGGCGAGCAGCTTCGCCTTGCTGCGGCCGAAGCTCATGGCCTTTCCGCCGCCGACCTGTATCTGGCGCATGGAGAAGAAGAAGAAGGCGAAGAGCAGCAACATGGGCAGCCACGATATGAGCATGGTCTGCCACATCGGCGTCTCCTTCTTCTTCATGTACTCGATCTTTGCGTCGGTGCCGGCCAGCCTCTTGAGCGCCTCCTCGCTGTCGATCGGTCCTATGGTCTGGAAGCGCGCGCCGGTGCGGTAGTCGGGCTTGAACTTGCCGCTGTACTCGTCCTCCTGGATGCTGACCGTCTCTATCTCGTTGGCCCCGACCGCCGTGAGGAAATCGGAGAAGCTTATCTTCTCGCTCGTCTCCATGGGCTGGTTCATGACGTGCAGCACCGCGATGACCATGAGCGCTATTATGAGCCACAGCGCTATGGTCTTGTGCGGCGCTCCGCCCATCGGCCTCTTCTTCTCTACGGGCATACTTCCTCCTGAAATGGGTTGAGTGGGGCAATTTAACCGAGAGGGCGCTCCAAGACAAGGCGATTCAGCGCCGGGCCCTTCCGGCCCTT
Source organism: Pseudomonadota bacterium (assembly GCA_016927275.1). Taxonomy (NCBI): domain Bacteria; kingdom Pseudomonadati; phylum Pseudomonadota; species Pseudomonadota bacterium. The sequence goes on along the minus strand of JAFGMW010000030.1, from coordinate 29,745 downwards.
CCCCTGCTGATCTCGATGAGTCCCGCTCGTTTCCGGAACTCCCAGGGCGCCCTGAGCCTGTACTCGCCGGTTCTTCTCCCGGAGGCTGCGATGGAGTCCATCCTCCTGATCTGGTCGCCGTTGAGGTCCGAGGCGCGTCCTGTCGCCCTCCGCCACGCGATCATAAGCATGCGGGCCCTCACCACCTCCGGCATGGCGGCGAAGTCCTCGGCCCGCAGCAGAACCCGCCCGTCGGCTGCGGAGGCGAGCGCCTCGTTGAACGAGGCCCTGGCGACGAGGTCGAGCGCCCTCTCGTCCTCGCGCAGCCTCCCGGCCATGGCCGCGAGCGACTCCTCTATCCTGGGGTTCATGCGCTCGAGCGCGGGCATGAGGCTGTGCCTCACCTCGTTGCGGCGGTACTTGAGCGTGCGGTTGGTGCGGTCCTCGCGGAAGGCGACGCCGCGCCTCTTCGCGTAAGCCGCTATGTCGCCCCTCGACGCGAAGAGCAGCGGCCGCGCGATGAGAATGCCGTCCGCCCTGGAGAGCGGGGACATCCCGGCCAGGCCGGCCAGCCCCGCGCCCCTGACGATGTGCATGAGGACCGTCTCCGCCTGGTCGCCCCGGTTGTGTGCGAGGAGCACCCGCGAGGCCCTGAACTCCTCCGCCTGCCTCCGGAAGAAGCGAAGGCGCAGAGAGCGCGCGGAGCCCTGCAGGTTCTCCCCTGCGCGCGGCCTCGCCCTCGCTGAGGCGAACTCGAAGCCCAGGCGACGGGCCTCGCGCTCGACGTGCCTCTCGTCCCGCATCGACTCCCTGCCGCGGAGCATGTGGTTGACATGCACGACCCTTGCGCGGAGGTCCATGCCGCGGGCAACCCTGGAGAGGAGCTCCATCATCACCATGGAGTCCACGCCGCCCGAGACCGCGACGAGGAGGCGGTCCCCCTCCCGGAGCAGCCCCTCGGCGGATACGAACCTCTTGAAATCGGGATATAGCATAGTGGTATGGCCCCGTCAGAACCCCTGCTCGATGTACTGGGAGGCGTATCTCGAGTAACGGTCGGCCGAGGCGGCTGTTTCGGCCACCTCCTCGTCCGTGAGCTCCCTCGCTACGCGCGCGGGCACGCCGAGGACGAGCGACCGCGGGGGGACCCTCTGGCCCTCGGTCACCACCGAGCCGGCGCCCACGATGCAGCCCTCGCCGAGCTCGGCCCCGTTCATTATCACGGCGCCCATGCCTACGAGCACCCTGTCGCGGACCGCACAGCCGTGGAGGATGGCCCTGTGTCCCACCGTCACGTCGTCGCCCACGGAGAGGCTCCCGCCCTGCTCCACATGGAGGACGCAGAGGTCCTGTATGTTCGAGCGGCGGCCGATGCTTATCCTGCCAACGTCCCCGCGGATCACCGCCCCGAACCAGACGCTCGACAGCGGCCCCATGATCACGTCGCCGAGCACCGCGGCGCTGTCGGCCACGAAGCACGACACGTCCACGGCCGGGGTCTTTTCGCCGAATGAATCGATCATATCGCCCCCTCCGCCACGCCACTCCTCGCCCTGCGGCGCTCGAGCGCCGCCGCCGCCCGCATCCCGGACCACGCACCGATCGCGGCCCCGATCGCGTTGGCGACGAAATCGGCAGGCTCCGAGCTCCTGCTCGCTATGAAGAGCTGGCCCGCCTCGGTGAGCGCCCCGTATGCGGCAGCGAAGGCGGCCGCCAGAAGCGGGGCGTACGGACGGAACCGGAGAGCGGTGAGCCTGAGAGACCAGACGAGCAGAAATGCGAGCCCCGCGTACATCGCGAAGTGCGCGACCTTGTCCTGATGCGGGAAGAACTCGATCCCGGGGCCCGGCATGAAGGAGAGATAGAGTATGCCCGCCGCCCAGGCCAGCGTCGTCCCCCACCGTATCAGTTGTCTGATTGTCCTCTTCAGCATCTCGGTGGCCGCCTACATCTTGTACTTTCCGAAGTCTTCGGGAGAGAGGTTCTCCAGTATCTCGGTCCACTTCTGCTTCCTGGCGTCCTCCTGACCGCCCTCCTTGGCCAGGTCGATCTTTCGGGACTTGTCGATCACGCCCCTGGCCACGAAGATCGGGGAGCCCGACCGGAGCGCCACCGCTATCGCGTCGGAGGGCCTCGAGTCCATCACGAACTCGCGCCCCTGCTGCGTGAGGATGAGGCGCGCGTAGAAGGTGTTGTCGGCGAGGTCGCTCACCTCCACCCTTATCACGCTGATGCCGACCGCGTCGAAGACGTTCTTGAGCAGGTCGTGAGTCATGGGCCTCGAGAGCTCTATGTGCTCGATCTCGGTGGCGATGGCCGAGGCCTCTATGAGGCCGATCCAGATCGGCAGCGCGCACTTCTCCTCCATGTCCTTGAGTATGATGATCGGCATGCTGGTGAAGGGGTCTATCGTGAGCCCTGTCACCTTCATCTGGATGAAGTCCTTGTCCGACCTGTCCCCGGTCATGCCAGCGCCTCCCCGGTCAGCGAGTTGTCGTTAGCGGAGGTGATTCGAACGCGGACTATAGAGCCAATGAGCTCCTCTTGGCCAGAGAAATGTACTATGCGGTTGTCGGGGAGCCTGCCGGTGATAAGCCCCCTGCCCATGCGGTCGAGGCCGGCCGCCAGCACCTCCCCCTCGGAGCCCACCAGGGCCTCGTTGAGCCTGCGGGATGCAGAGCGCTGCAGCGCGAGAAGTTCGTCGAGCCTGCGCTCCTTGACCCCGGCCGGCACGTCGTCCTCCATCTTCCGCGCCGCCTCGGTCCCGGGCCTCGGCGAGTACTTGAAAGCGAACGCGGAGTCGAACCCGACCTCGCGCATGAGGTCGAGAGTCTCGCGATACTCCTCGTCGGTCTCGCGGGAGAACCCGACTATGATATCGGTCGTGATGGAGATGCCCGGCCGCGCGGCCCTGAGCCTGCGCGCGACGTCCAGATACCTCTCCCTCGTGTAGCCGCGCCGCATCCTGCGGAGGACCCCGTCGGAACCCGACTGTGCCGGGAGATGGATGTGTGGCGCGAGCCTTTCGTTCTCAGCGAACTCCCCGATCAGCCCGTCGGTGATGTCGCGCGGGTGCGGGGAGGTGAATCGGATGCGCGAGATCCCGGTCTCGCGCGATATCCTCCTGATTAGCGAGGCCAGGCTTTCGGCACCCGGGATCAAGGACCCGGGATTCAGAAAAGAGTAGGCGGTGACGTTCTGGCCGAGCAGCGTCACCTCCTTCGTTCCCGAATCCGCAAGCGTCCGGCACTCCTCCACGATCTCGCCGGGCGGTCGGCAGACCTCGCGGCCGCGCACCGAGGGGACGATGCAGTAGCTGCATGCGCAGTTGCAACCCTTCATGGCGGTGACGAAGGCCGTGACTCGTGACTCGTGACTCGTGACTGGCGGTATATGGCCGGGAAAACGATAACCGTCCGGGTCGTCGATCAGGTCGACGAAGGCGCAGCGGCCCCCCGATTCCGCGCAGGCAATCGCCTCTCCCAGCCTCCATATCTGGTCGGGCCCGAGAACGAAATCCACGTCAGGGAACCTCGAGAGTATCCGCTCACCCTCCTCCTGTGCCACGCACCCGCACACGCCGACGACGGCGCGCGGGCTCGCGCGCTTTATCTGCGAGGCCCTGCCGATCTCGCTGATCGCCTTGTGATGCGCCTTTTCCCGGATAGTGCAGGTGTTGAATATCACGATGTCCGAGGCGAGCGCGTCTTCGCCCGGCGCATAGCCCTGCGACTGGAGCAGGAGCGCCATCTTGGCGGAGTCGTGCTCGTTCATCTGGCACCCGAAGGTCTTGATGTAGAATTTCCTGGTCATCCGGTTTCTGCTATTCCGTCCGGCCTGCGGAGGGGGCGTACAGCTCCACGAACCTGTCCTTGTGGAGGATGGTGAAGAAAGCCTTGAGCCTCTGATCCGCCGGAGCGGCCCTCTCGCCGAAATGCCCCTCCATGGCCTTCGCTATCTCGTCGAACGGGGTATTCCCGTCCAGCCTTCGCCACACGAACGTGCCGAGATCGTCGAGCTTCACCCTCATGTGGGGCCTCTTGAGGCGCGGCTGCAGCCAGCGGGCGAGCGGCCCCCTGCGGAAGCGCGGCACGAGGAGGACGGCCCGATCCTCCGGGCCGTCCTCCCACTCTACCGTGCGCTTTGCGACTACGTCATGCCATTGCTGCGGGTGGTGCCGGTTCATCTGGACTCCCTGCGTTCTTGAGCGGGAACTTGACCAGCACGTAGCCCAGGGCCACGAAGATCACGATTCCCCATATGAATGAAGGCGATGCGAAGACCGCGGGAAGGAAGATGTTGAAGACCGCGAGCCCCGCGATCACCAGCCCCATCAGCGCCTCGCCCGCGATGAAGCCCGACGCCAGGAGCACGCCGCCGTTCTCCATGCGGATCTTCTGCGCGTCGTTGAGCTTGCGTCGCTCTGCAAGCTTGTCCGCGATAGCGCGGATCATGCCGCCGACGAATATCGCCGAAACCGTCCCGAACGGGAGGTACATGCCCACCGAGACGAGCATGGGGCTTCGGACCTGAACGCAGATCATGGCGATCGCCATGAGCATGCCGACGATCACCAGGGGCCACGCCATCTCGCCCGCGACGATCCCCTTGGCCAGCATCGCCATGAGGCCCGCCTGAGGCGCCGGAAGAGCCTGACCTCCGAGGCCTGTGCCGCCCATGTTTATGTCCGCCTGGTGCAGGAAGATGATCGGGACGAACATCACGACCGCAGAGACGAGCACCGCTATGATGTTGCCGGACTGCATCTTCCAGGGCGTGCCGCCGAGGAAGTGGCCGACCTTGAGGTCCTGGAGCATCTCGCCGGCGACCGCCGAGGAGACGCACACGACCGCCGCGACACCCAGCACCGCCGCCACGCCGGAGACGCCGGAGACGCCCATGAAGACCATGAGCAGCGCCGAGATGATCAGCGTGGAGATGGTGAGCCCGGAGACCGGGTTGTTCGACGATCCGATCATGCCGACCAGGTAGCCGGAGACCGCGGCGAAGAAGAACCCCGTCACGACCATGACCACGGTGGCGATGACCGCGCCCTTAACGTCGTTGCAGAAGTAGTAGTAGAGGAAGCCCATGGCCACGGACACGAGGAGTATCAGCGGGGCCACGACCTTGAAGCTGATGTCGCGGTCGAGCCTGCTCTTCTCCTCGCTCGCGGTGGCGGCCTTCTTGAGGTCGCCGATGGAGCGCACAAGGCCCGTCACCAGGCTCTTGCGCATCCGGTATAGCGTGTAGCACGCGGAGACGAGCATGCCTCCGATGGCGATCGGCCTCACCATGTACTTCCATGCCGCGTAGGACATCGAGACCCAGTCGAGGTTCATCCCCTCCTGAGCCATGACCGGCTCGAGCGATGGGCCCACGAAGTACAGCAGGAGCGGGACGAACAGCCCCCAGGCGAGTATGCCGCCGGCGAAGTTGAGAGCCGCGAGCCTGGGACCGATGATGTAGCCCACGCCGATGTAGGCGGGAGAAACGTGCGGCGTAGTGAGCAGCGTGCCGCCGCCTGCGCTGACCTTTGTGATCAGCTCGCCCTTGCTGGTGAACAGGCCCACGCCTGTCTTGGCGAAGTGTATGAAGCGCTCCCAGCTGGTGGCGAACAGCGACAGCGCGCCTGCCAGCTGGACGAGGGCGCCGCCGATCATCGCCCATATCAGATAAACTGCGCCGCTGCCGCCCTTGCGGCCCGCCTTGTGTATCTCTGCCGCGGCGATCGACTCCGGGTAAGGAAGCTCCGCGTCCTCGACCATGACTCGACGGAGCATCGTGACGAAGAGGATGCCCAGCACGCCGCCCACGGCCATGATGCCCGTGGCCTCGAGATAGTGCTGCACCGTCGCCATGTCGGTCCAGACGCCGGCCAGGAAGAACGCCGGGAGCGTGAAGATGGCGCCCGCTGCCAGCGACTCGCCGACCGAGCCGACGGTCCTCGCGATGTTCTCCTCGAGTATGGAACCCTTGAATATCCTGAGGAATGCCATTCCCAGGACCGCGGCCGGATAGGTGGCGGCGATCGTCATCCCGGCGCGAAGGCCGAGATAGGCGTTGGCCGCGCCGAGCACCACCGTCATGACAAGTCCGAGCACCAGCGCCCTTACCGTGAATTCCCGCATGTCGGTGCCCTCGGGCACGTACGGGGTGAACCGCTGCTTTTCCATAATGCCTCCGTTTCCTGTTGCGTGTCGTCAATCCCCCGGTCGACGGCCGTCAGTCGAAACGGACGCCGTGTGTCTCAAGGTAAGGCACCGCGTGCGGGTGGAACGGCACCGAGCGGTGGAACTGGACTATCGTCCACTGCCCGTTTCTGTTCTCGGCGATGCCGGTCAGGCGCAGGTTGCACTCGTGGGTCTCGCCGCCGGTCAGAAACTTCCCGTGCAGGTCCTCCGCGAACCACGCCACCTTTCCGTCGGTCGAGAAGCGGATCATCGGGGTCCCGCGCTTCCAGTGGATCTCGTCGAGGGCGCCGAACAGCTTCTCGGTCGCCGAACGGTAGGACTCCCAGCCGTGCCAGTACTCACCCTCGTCGGTGCCGTAGGCCACGAAGTCCGCGTCCCTGGCGACAGTCTGGGCCAGGAGATCGATGTTGCGGCTCTCGTACGCCTTCATGAACCGATCGATGAGCTGGGACACATCATTTGTGTTGTACTGCGCTGCCATAACCCCCTCCTTTCGATCCGTGGAGGGCCGGCATGCCCCGCCTGGCCCTGGTTTGAAATCCCGCCTGCCATAGCACACGGCGGTGAAAAGGCAAGCGCGATCATGTGTTTGACACAGGCTTCCCGATCGGGTAGTGCGGGAAAAACCGCCTGCCTCCGCAGGCCTTCTTCTCAAGGGGGAGATAAATGTCGAACGAACTTAAGCCCTATGTGCCGGCAGAGGCCGGAATGGCGGAGTTCACCATCAAGGCCCTGATCCTGGGCGTCCTCATGGCGGTCATCCTCGGCGCCGCCAACGCCTACCTCGGCCTCAAGGCTGGCATGACCGTGTCCGCCTCTTTCCCTGCCGCGGTCATAGCGATCGCGGCCTTCAGACTCCCCTTTTTCCGCGGGACCGTGCTCGAGCAGAACACCGCGCGAACCGCGGCCGCGGTCGGCGAGGCGCTGGTGGCGGGGGCGATATTCACCCTCCCCGCCTTCGTCATGGTGAGCCTCGACGGGGAGCGGCTCTGGACAAGCTTCAACTACTGGGAGTCGTCTCTCATCTGCCTCGTGGGCGGCCTCATGGGCATCCTCTTCGTGATCCTCCTGCGCAGGACCCTGCTCGTGGACGCGGACCTGCCTTTCCCCGAGGGGTACGCCTGCTACGAGATCGTCAAGAGCGGCCAGAGCGGCGCGAGCGGCGCAGGGTACGTCTTCGGCGCGCTCGGGCTGGGAGTGCTCGCCGAGATGCTCAAGAACCCGGGCGGCATAGCGATCTTCAAGGAGACCAGGGAGTTCTTCATCCACTTCCCGCGCTCGGTCATCCACCACTTCAACCGGGGCCAGGAGCCGCTGGCCGACATCGGCCACACCGGCGGCGTGGCGTTCCAGTCGCCGCTCGCCTCGCCCGCCCTCATGAGCGTGGGCTACATCATCGGCCCCAAGTACTCCTGCATCAACTTCGCGGGAGGGGTCCTGGCCTGGCTGGTCCTCATACCGCTGGCCCTCTTCATCAACCCCTCGTTCATGGAGCAGCTGTCCGCCGGGGGCTCCATCGTCTCCCACGAGGACATGGCCTACACCGCCTGGTTCAACCTCGTCAGGCCGATCGCCGTGGGCGGGATGCTCGTCGGCTCCATATACACCCTGTACGGGCTGCGCGGTTCGCTCTTCAGCGCGGTCAAGGGGATATTCAGCAGGCATGCGCACCACGAGGTCAAAAAATCCAGGACCGAGCGCGACCTGAACCTGAAGGTGGTTCTTCTCGCCGGCCTCGGCCTGGCGATACCCATGGCCTTCATCTACCACTATTTCACCGACAACATGGTGGGCACGATCGTCTCGGTGGTCGTGATGATGATAACCGGCTTCCTCTTCGCAGCGGTCGGAGGCTGGCTCGTGGGGATCGTGGGCAACTCCAACCAGCCGGTCTCGGGCCTCACCCTCTCCACCCTCATCATCGCGGCCCTGGTGATGGTGATGTTCGGGCTGAAGGGGCTGCCCGGCATCGCGGCCGTGCTCGCGATCGCCGCGGTCGTCTGCTGCATCGCCTGCCTCTCGGGCGACATGATCCAGGACCTCAAGGTCGGGCAGCTCATCGGCGGCACGCCCTGGAAGATGGAGCTCGCCGCAATAATCGGCACGGTGGTCGTGGCGTTCACCCTGGTCGTGCCTATCATCGTCCTTCACGAGGGCAACATCGCCGCGGGCGGCCTCGGGATCGGCGGGACCACGCTGCCTGCGCCGCAGGCCGGCCTCATGGCACAGCTGGCAAAGGGGATCATAACCGGCGAGATGCCGTGGGGGCTCCTCATCATAGGGATGTTCTTCGCTCTCTCCCTCATTCTCATCAAGGCGCCGGCGCCCATGCTCATCGCGGTCGGCATGTACCTGCCGTTCCAGGCGACGTTCGCGATATTCGTGGGCGGCGTGATCAAGTGGATAGCGGACCTGCTGGCGAAGAGGCGCGGCACATACGTCGAGGGGCTCGAGGGGCCCGGCGTCCTCATGGCCTCCGGCTTCATCGCGGGCGAGGCGATAACAGGGGTCCTGCTCGCCGCGCTCGTGCTCGTGGGCATACCTTCGCTCTCGGGCAGATTCTTCGGCATGGAGGAGCTGCCCATACTGTCGTCGCACGGCGGGTGGCTGTCGCTTCTGGTCTTCGCAGCGGTCGCCTTCTCCCTGATCTGGCTGCCCTCGAGGAAGAAGGCGTAAGGCACAGGGCCCAAGGGCCGCGGAAAAATGAAAACCCCGGGTGTCCCGCCCGGGGTTTTTTCTTGTCCTCCACCGCCAATCACGAGTTACGAGTCACGAGTCACGGCCTTCAGAACCCCTCCTCCACCTTGAGCTTCTTTATGATCCGCTCGATCTCCTCCTCGCTGGCCCCCTCGCCGAAGATCACCCCTTCGTCCTCGCCGAGGGACCCCTCCTCCGCGAAGCCCGCAAACTGCGGGGAGCGCAGGTCCTTGCGTATGACGTCGGCGTAGTCGTCCGGGTTCTCCCTGCAGACGTGCTCGATGTAGCGGTTGAGCCTGCGGATGGCCGCCCGCTTCGACGCCTGTTTGATGCTGCTCCAGTGCTTGAGATAGTGCATGCGGCAGTAGCCGTCGGTGGTGGCGGCGTCCCTGCAGTCAGGCTCCTTGCATATCTTTATGCGGGCCATCTTCACCCCTTCCTTGCATCGTCGAGCGCCTTGCGCCACGACTCCCGCCTCGCGAGAGACGCGGCGCGCTCCTGATCGATCTCGGCCTTGAGCCCCTCGCCCATCACCTCGGAGGTCCTGCTGCGCAGGTAGCGGCGGTCCCTCACGTACGTCCCGACAAGCAATGCGACGGCGACAGCCCCTGCCAGTCCCGCGATGATGTACCAGACCATATGAAGGCCTCAGTCGGCGAGCGCGTCGGACAGCGTCCGCCTTATGCGCTCGATCCCCTCGGGGGAGTCGATCTTTCTCCCGTCCGGGCCCTTAATATAGAAGACATCTATGACCCGGTCAACATGGGTGGTGATGCGCGCCAGATCTATCATGAGACCAAGCTCGTGTATGGCGTCCGCTATGGTGTAGAGCAGCCCCCTGCGGTCGTCGGCCGATATCTCCACGACCGTGTGCATGGCCGAGACGTCGTTGTCCACCGTGACCTCGACCGGCGACCTCGCCGCGTTCCACGCCATGAGCCTGCGCCTGAAGCGGCCGCCGACGATCTTCGCAAGCTCCCTCTCGCCCGAAACCGCCTGCGCGAGCTCCGAGCGGATCCTGGACCAGCGCTCCGCGTCGTCGAACGGCCCGTGAAGGGAGTCGGTTACCCACAGGACGTCGATGGCCTTCCCCTCGGTCGAGGTGTAGAGCTGGGCGTCGATTATGTTTGCCCCGTTTGCGGAGAGGACCCCCGCGATCTTGGCGAAGAGGCCCGGCGAGTCTTTGGTCACCACCGAGAACTCGGTGCAGCCCCTTGCCGCTATCTCCCTCGTGACCGTGGAGACAGGCCGATCGCCCATCTCCCTCGACATCATGAAGTGGGCGGCCAGCGACTCCGGCTCCACGGAGAAGAGGTACCTCTCGGGCAGCGTCTTGAGGAACCGCCTGAGCTCCCCCTCGTCGCAGCCGGCGCCCATCCTCCGCATCGCCGATTTAACTATCCTCTCCGCCTCGCGCCCACGCTTGACCGCGCTCACCTCGCCCGCCGCCATCTGCCGCACGGTCCTCGAATAGAGCTCCTCCAGCAGCCCGCCCTTCCACTCGCTCCACACCGACGGGCCCACGGCCCTGAGGTCGGCGTAGGTTATGAGGTAGAGCATTGCGAGCATCTCCGCGGAGCTGACCGACTGAGCGAACCTCTCGATGAGGGAGGGGTCCCTTATGTCGCGCTTGAATGCGAGTATCGACATGAGCAGGTGCGATCGGACGAGGTACTCGACGTCCCGGCAGTCGACGGGGTCGAACCCGAGCCTCGAGGCTATCGCCGCGGCGATTGCGGCGCCCTTGTTGGCGTGGTCGCCGCCCCTCCCCTTGCCTATGTCGTGGAGGAACGCCGCGAGCGCCAGCACCGCGGGCCTCTTCACCTGCGCGAGCGTCCTCGAGAGCGCGTGTCGGCCCCCGGAGCGGGCGAGCGCCGAGATCTCGGCGACCGCCTTCACCGAGTGGACGCCGACCGTGTAAGAGTGCAGCCCGTCGCGCTGGGCGCTGTGGAAGAGCGCCGCCATCTCCGGGAACGCCGCGTCGAGCGCCCCGCACTCGCGCATCTGCGAAAGCACCGAGTCGAGAGAGTCGAGTTTCGCGAACATATCCCTCAGGGCCGGGGACGCGGCCCCGGAAGAGAGCCCCTCCCTCCAGCGACGGCCCGCGGCCAGCGCGCCCCTGGTCTCGGGGTCGACAGGGAGGCCCGTCCTGCCCGATGCCGCGAAAAGCCCGATCGCCTCCTCGCACGATGCGGCGGCCGGCTCCCGCTCCATTCGCAGGGTGCCGTGCTCCGTCTTCACGAGCCCGCCCCTGAGCCGCCTGCGCAGTATGAGCGAGGAGAGCCTCGAGACCGGGTGCACCTCGCGCCTTATCATCTCTATGGCCCTCTCGCACGCGAGGTGCATCCCCTCCGCATTCTCGTAGTAGCGCGAGAGGAGGCGCTGCGATCCCTGCTCGCCCGGCAGAGCGCAGAAACCGAGCCTCTTTGCCACCTCGTCCTGCACCGAGTCGGCCAGGCGGTCGTTCCACGATCCTTCGCAGAGATGCAGCGCCAGCCTCACCGACCACATGAAGCGAAAGCAGTCGTAGAGGCGGGCGAGCGGTTCTGCGCCGCCCAGGTATCGCGCCATCGCTTCCTTCCCATCCGAGCCGGGCATTGCGGCGCGCGCGGCCCACATCAGCGTATGCATCTCGCGGAGCCCGCCCTCCCCCTCCTTGAGGTTCGGCTGCGCGAGATATATGGAGCTCCCGTACCTCTCCAGCCTCCTTGCGTGCTCCCTGATCTTGCAGTCGACGAACCTGGCGCGCTGCTCGGGCGAGGCGAAGTGATCCCCGATCAGCCCCCTGAACCTGTCGTAGAGCCCCGCCGAGCCCGCGACGAGCCTCGCGTCCATCATCGCGGTCAGCGCGCGCACGTCGCTGTGCATCACCTGCCTGCAGTCGTCCAGGGTCCTGGTCGCGCCGCCCACGTCTATGCCGCTGTTCCAGAACGGATAGAGGATGGAGTCCGCGATCGGGCCCGCAGCCTCCCCCGACCCGTCGGCGACGAGGAACAGCAGGTCCACGTCGCTCTGGGGCGCCATCTCCCTGCGCCCGTAGCCGCCCAGCGCGAGTACCGCGCTGTCCCCGCAGGGGTTTGCCCGGGCATACAGGAGCGCGACCGCGCGGTCGATCATGTCGCTCGCGGCATTGCATGTCTCGAGGGAGTCGCAGCGCGAGGCGAGCGCGTCGGCGAACCAACCCCTCCTCGCTAAGACGAGATCGCGGACCGCGGCGAGCGGGTCCCTGGCGACAGCGACCTCATCGACGCAGGGCCTGTCGGGCAATCGGCTGGCTGATATCTCGGCCGGATTCACAGCGACACCAGGCGATCCTCTCTCCGCCTGAGGTATTCCGACACTCCCGCGGCCAGGGCCTCGGCGAGCCTGCCCTGGTACTTCTCGCTCGCGAGCAGCTTCTCCTCGCGCGGGTTGGATATGAACGCGGCCTCGACGAGGATCGCCGGGCACTTCGCGCCCACGAGCACGTAGAACATGGCCGACCGCACGCCCCTGTCCTTGACCGTGGCGAAACGCCCGGCGAGCCTGGACTGCACGTCGCGCGCAAGGTCGGCCGACAGGGCGGCGTCGTAGTTCTGCAGCATCGTGGAGAGGATGTGCTCGACCTGTGAGAGCTTTTTGCCTGCGGAGCTGTTCTCGCGGTCGGCGAGTTTGCGGGCAGCCTCGTCGGTGGCGTTGTCGAGATAGTAGGTCTCGACGCCGGACGCGGAGCTGTGCGTCGATGCGTTGGCGTGCACCGATATGAAGATGTCGGCCCTCTTCCTGATCGCGAAGGCGTGCCGCTCCTCAAGGGTCATGGACCTGTCCGAGTCCCTCGTGAGCCACACCCTCGCGCCGATCTCCTTCCTCAGCGCGGCGGCGATCTTCCGGGAGAGCGCGAGAGTGACATCCTTCTCCAGGGTGCCGCCTGGACCCACCGCGCCCTGGTCGTCGCCGCCGTGACCGGGATCCACGACTATCCTGATCGCCGAAGGACCGCCGGACGGTGCGGCCCCCTCCCTGTCGCCGCCGGGCCCTGCGGCCGGCGCCGCGGCGGGGGATGATGCCGACGCGGAGGTGAAGCTCACGCTGATCACCCCGCCCCGGTTCTTTATGTCGTAGCGCGTATCGGGGGCCATGACGAACGATGCCTTGATCCCGCTCGAGAGCAGCATCTTGCCGATCCTGTAGGAGACGAGCTCCCGGGTGCCGACGTCGGATTTCTTCTCGACGGCCGGCGCGGCATAGGCGTGAAACACCGAAAGATCGAGGACCGCGGGGGAGCGGGTCCTGGGACCCCGCTCGGTGTACTCGACCGCGTACTCCACGTCCTTGTCGAGGATGAGCTCCACGAGGGTCTGCCCCTTCGACTCGGTCACGCGGACCGCCTCGAGGGCCGCCCGGTCGAACGCGGTCGCCTTCGCGGTCGCCGCCGCCCTAGGGGCCGCAGGGGGCGGCGCCCGTTCCCTGCTCGCCCCCGCCGCAGGCGCGGCCGGCGAAGCCGGGGCCTCCGCGGCATCGGCCGGCGCGCCCGCCATCTCGATCGCGAAGACCTCCGCGGAGTCCATCGCCCCGGGGCCCGCCGCCTGATAACGACTTTTGCCCGCCTTCGCCGACGCGGGCGAGGCCTCCGCGGCCTTGACGCCTCCGCTCTCCAGCGCGACGCGCGCCTGCGAGACCATGTCCCCGTCGGGGTAGTTCTCTATGATGAACGTGAACGCCCTCTGCGCGCGGTCGGGCTGCTTGAGGTCGTCCCGCCGCATGACCCCTATGAGATAGAGGGCGTCGTCGGCCAGCGGGCTTTTGGGGAACTCCCTCACGAGGAGGTTCAAGTCCTTTATCGCACCCTCGAGGTCCGCCCTGCCCCTCTTATCGCTGTAGAGCGCCCCCTTGAGCTTGGCCGCGGAGAAGAGCGCCGCCGGCGTCCTGCCACCGGTGGGGTAGCTCCGATAGATCTCTTCGAAGGCGGAGATGCAGGCGCGCCACTCCCTTTCAGGGGCCGCGGACACATCCGGGGAAGTGAGCCTCGCGTAGCAGGGCTTGGCCTTCTCATAGGCGGCCACGGAGGGGTCGGCATGGACGGCGACCGGGCCGAGAACGATGGCGGCAAAGGAGCACAGGGCAGCTAGTCTCTTCATGATCAGGGGATATTATCACCAAGGGGCAGGGCTTTCAACGCCCATCGCCCCGTCCGTTTTCAACCTTCGCGGCGAGCTCATGGAGGATGTTCAGCGCCTCCAGCGGGGTCACCGAGTTCGCGTCTATCCCCCCGAGCATCCGCTCCACCTCCGATTTCGCGGAGGCGGTGAAGAGGCGATACTGCGCCGCCCGGGGCTGTGCCTGCTGCGCATGAGAGGAGGAGCCGATCCTGGGGCGCCCGGCCTCGTCGAACTCCCCCGCCTCGAGGTTGGCGAGCACCTCCCGAGCCCTGGATATCACGGCGTCGGGCAGCCCTGCGAGAGAGGCGACCTGTATCCCGTAGCTGTGAGATGTCGAGCCGGGGGTCAGTTTCCTCAGGAACACGACCTTTCCGTTCCACTCCCTCACCGCCACGTGGAAGTTCGAGATGGAGGGCCGTGTCAGCGCGAGCTCCGTGAGCTCGTGGTAGTGCGTAGCGAACATGGTGCGCCCCTTCACCCGGTCGTGCAGATCCTCCGCCACCGCCCACGCTATGGCCAGGCCGTCGAAGGTGGAGGTGCCGCGGCCTATCTCGTCTATGACCACGAGGCTCCTCGGGCCCGCCTCGCGGAGTATCACGGCCGCCTCCGACATCTCGACCATGAACGTCGAGCGGCCCTGCGCCAGCGCGTCGGAGGCGCCGACCCTCGTGAAGATGCGGTCCACGACCCCTATGCGCGCCCCGCGCGCGGGGACGAACGATCCGATCTGCGCCATGAGCGCGATCAGCGCGGTCTGGCGCATCACCGTGGACTTGCCGGCCATGTTGGGGCCGGTGATCATGAGCATCCTCAGGTCGTCGCCGTTGAGCGTCACGTCGTTGGGCACGAAGCGATCGGCGCAGAGCCTCTCCACGATGGGGTGCCTTCCGTCCCGGATGGAGATCGCGAGGGAGTCGTCCACGGAGGGCCTCGAGTAGTCGTATTCCGACGCCACGCGCGCGAACGAGGCGAGCGCGTCGAGCGTCGCGGCGGCCTCGGCGGTGCGCTGGAGCGAGGCGACCTCGCGGCCCGCCTCTTCGCGGAGCGAGGCGAAGATCTCGAACTCCATCGCCCTGGCCCGCTCCTCGCCGCCGAGCACCCTCTCCTCGTGCTCCTTGAGCTTTGGCGTGACGAAGCGCTCCGCGTTCGCCAGCGTCTGCCTGCGGATGTAGCGCGGGGGCACCCTGTCCCTGTTCGCGTTGGTGATCTCTATGTAATAGCCGAAGACGCGGTTGAACCGTATCTTGAGCGAGTTGATGCCCGTGGATTTGCGCTCCGACTCCTCCATCCCGGCGATCACCTGCCTGCTCCCGGAGACCGCCTGCCTTATCCCGTCCAGCTCGGGGCAGAAGCCCTGCCTTATGAGCCCCCCCTCGCGGGCGGAGAGGGGCGGCTCATCCACCAGCGTGCGCGCAATCCTCTCCCTGAGCTCGGGGAGGTCGTCGATCGAGCGCGCAAGGGTCGAGAGGAGCCCCTCCGTGCCAAAGAGCAGCCCCCTGATTTCAGCCGCCGCATCGAGCGAGCGGGCGAGCGCCACCAGGTCGCGGACGCCCGCGACCCCCGAGGCGGCGCGGCTGGCGATCCGCTCGATGTCGTAGACCCCGCCGAGAGCATCGCCGAGCGCGCGCATGAGGGCCGGCGACCCTGCGATCGCCTCCACCGAATCGAGGCGCGCGTTTATCCCGGCCACGTCGGTGAGGGGGGCCAGCACCCAGCGCCTCATGAGGCGGGCGCCTCCAGCGGTCTTCGTGCGGTCGAGCGCCCAGAGGAGAGACCCCTCCCTGGCCCTGTCCCGCATGGTCTCGGTGAGCTCCAGGTTTCGCCTGGTCTCCTCGTCCATGCGCATCACCCCTGCCCTGGCCGCAACCCTCACCCCCGTCATCTGACCGGTGCGGCCCATCTGGGTGGCGGCGAGGTACGACATGAGCCCGCCCGCTGCCCTGGCCGCCTCGGGCATCTCCCTCGCAAGTACCGCCGCGCCCTCGAGACCTTGTATCAGGGCGGGGTCGAACCGCTCTGCCTCGACCCTCGTGACGAAGAGATCGGGGAAGGCCCGGCCCATTGACGCCTCTATCTCAGAGGGCCCCCCGTCCGTGGATGGGACGAGGACCTCCCTCGGCTCGAGCCTGGCCAGCTCCTGGTTGAGCTCGGGCAGGCCCCTGTGAATGGAGGCCTCGAAAAAGCCGGTCGAGGCGTCTGCGCAGGCAAGGCCTATTGCCCCATCATTTATATAGACGCTGGCAAGGTTGTTGGAGCACGCAGCCTCAAGCCCCAGGCCGTCCGCTATGACCCCCGGGGTAAATACCCTTGTGACCTCACGCCTCACTATCCCCCTGGCCGCCTTCGGGTCCTCGACCTGGTCGCAGAGGGCCACTTTGTGCCCTTCTTTCAGCAATTTGACGATATAGGGCTCCACCGAATGATAAGGGACCCCGCACAACGGCACTGAATCAGGCGCGTTTTTGTTCCTGGAAGTTAATGTAATACCTAATATGCTTGAAGCTAACTCTGCGTCTTTATAAAACATTTCATAAAAATCGCCGAGCCTGAACATGAGGATGGAGTCAGGGTGCAGGGACTTTATACGCTGGTACTGCCTGAGCATGGGGGTGGCAGCGGGATCTCTGGGGTCAGGGCCGGACACAGGGGTGCGCTATCATAGCGGCACAGCCTAAGGCAAGGATAATGGAGGTGTTTTTGTCGCGTTTTTTTTCGGTCCGCACGCAACTTTTGGTCCACGGGCTGCCGATAATACTGACGAGGGGAAGGCCCCAGGAGAAAAATATGATCGGAATCATGGGAGTTCAAGCCATTCTCGGATGCGGCACGCTCATCGCGGGGCTTATCGTAGGTGCCGTGAGCATCGCTGTGAGCGTCGGCGTGGGTGTCTCACAGGCGCAGCAGGCGGAAGAGCTGCAGGACGAGATGCTCGATAAGCAGGACGAAGCGGAGGAAAAGGCGGAGAACCGCCTCCAGGCCCAGAAGGACATGGCCTACAAGCAGAACGAGCGCAAGCACCTGAAGAACATCATGGCCATGGGCAGCGCGATCATGGTCGAGCAGTTCAGGTCCAGGAAGACCAAATACGAAACGATCGCGGTCATGAAGGCGGACGCCGGATCAAAGCCGAAGGGCTACAATTATGGAAAGCCGGCCCAGCCGGCCGGCGGCTCTGAGCAGTCGAACTCGCAGTCCCAGGGCCAGACCAACGCATAAAGGAGAATATTATGATGAGCGCAGGCCAACTCTACAGCAACTCGAACCAGCCGGCCGGTTACCCGCCGCAGCAGGGCTATGCACAGCAGCAGGGGTACGGGCCTCAGCAGGCCCTCTCCCAGCCCCCTGCCTTCACGCCGGTGACCCTGCCGAACCAGCCCATGACCCCGCAGGGCGGACCCAACATCGACATCGACTGGGCCCCCAAGAACGAGAAGTTCATGCAGGGCTACATGTGGGGCCAGTTCGGGCTCCAGGCCGGCGGCATGCTCAACGGGCTGGCCAACATGCTGTGCAACTACGGCCTTGCGAACAAGGCCATGGAAGCCCAGGTCGATATCGCGACCAAGTACTACGAGGTCCAGGACAACATCGCATCGTACCAGCTGGAGGCCTCGCTCGCCCAGATCGGCGTGCAGGAGAAGGCGATCGACGCGCAGACCAGGATGCACACCGAGCAGTGCCGCCACGAGGAGAAGATGGCCAAGCTCGACGGCAACACCAAGGCGAGGCTCGCGGCCATTGCGGAGAGCGGCAAGAACGAGCGCGCGAAGATCTTCTCGGTGACCGACGCGTTCAGCCGCTCGGGGTGGGATCTGGGCAGCCCGGCGATAGCAGCTTGAGAGAGGGAGAGACCAATGACAGCAGCGAATCCAAACCTGGCGGTCAGCATGCCGCAACCCCCAGCGAACATAAGTGGCCTTGTCTTCGCTGAAACGATGGAGACTCCGGCCGCCGATGCCGGCCTGTCCGGCATGGAGGGCATAGCGGCGGGCAGCTTCGCCATGAGCGCCGGCTCCGCGATCGCAGGGATCTGCTCGAGCATAATCGGCTACGTGCAGGGCAAGAAACAGATGGAGTCCCAGAGGGATTCGCAGATCAGCACCCTGGATCACCAGGACAAGATGGCCGGAATCCAGAAGGAGATGGTGAAGGATCAGGCCATCTGGCAGGAGAAGGGTATCGCCGCCAAGGTCGACGGCCAGAAACAGTACAACGCGGCGGTCGAGGAGAGGGCCAAGGCCGAGAGCCAGCTCAAGGTCGTGAAGGCCAGGATCGAGGAGAAGAAAAAGAGCGAGAAGACCGGCAAGCTCGACACCAAGGCGGTGGATCGGCTCTTCCGCGGCAAATACTCCTTTGGCTCGCCGGTCGGCTTCTGAGCCGATCGGATCAACGGACGCACAGGGGATGACTCGCTCATCCCCTTTTCTTTTTTGACAACCCTAACTCTCCGATTTATTATGCGTTTTGTAATTTATCGACCTCTGGTGTCGGCGGGTCGCTGAACTCTGTTGAGCGGCGTGTGAATTCGCCGCGAAACAATAGCCTTATGATGAACGCGGCGAAGAGACGCAGGCGAGCGAGCGGCGCCTGAGCGAACGAGCCGTAGCGAAACAGAGTTCAACGACACGACGACATCCTGCCGACAGGCAGAAATAAGAAATTAAGGAGCCGGATATGGCCCTGCATCTCGATCAGTTCGACGTAATGGAGTACCTCTGGAGCACGCTCGAGAAGAGCCCCGACGGCAGACACCTGCGCTACACCGAGTTCGACGTGGAGCAGCTCTGGGCCATGGGGTTCGTGGACACCGCCCGCATCAACATGCAGGAGTGGAAGGCGATCTTCGAGCCCATGCGGCAGGCGGACGGCACATTCCTGCTCACCCGCGACCAGTTCATGTCGCTGGACCGCTGGCGCTACAGGGGCGAGATCCGCATCCCGTTCGACGCGATGATGATAAACGAGGGCAAATACACGGACGACGGATTGGACGAGCTTGTCGAGGCCTCTATCGCGCCCTCGTGCATTCTGCCCGAGGCGGAGCTCAGGGCCTCGGTCGAGAAGCTGAAGGAGGAGTTCCGCGGGCCCGACGGCCTCATCCTCGTCAAGGGTCCGGCCAAGACCAGGATCAAGAAGCTGCTCGACAAGTACCCCTCCCCGCTGCGCAACCTCGAGATCCTTCTCAACCACATGCTCAAGACCAAGGGCGAGGAGGTCCACGATGCGGTGGAGCGCGCCGAGATCGACGCGGTCTCGGCTGCCGCCGCGATGCAGGCCTCCTCCTTCACCGCCGCGCCCGCAACGAGGGTCGAGGCGAAGGCGGAGGGGCTGCGCGCCCTGGAGAAGGCCCGAAGGACGGAGAAGGCGGCCGAGGCCGAGGGCAAGCCCAAGACCGAGCTCAGGAAGATCCGCAGGTCTGTGAAGGGGATGCGGGGGTAGTGAATAAACCCTGCATGCCGCTCCTCAGGATGACACGCCGGGATTTTTGATTTTCTCTTCCTCGGGCAACTCTGCGGGCTTATCGGACAGCTGCCGCACAACCGAGAGCTCGCGCTCGAGCTGGCGGATCTTCTTGTTCTTGGAGCGGATCTCGAGCGTCTTGAAGAACGACGGCAGCGCCTCCAGCAGCGCGATCGTGATCATGCCGGTGCAGAACGCGGCCAGGATCACGAAGCCCATGGGCAGCGGCGTCGACTGGACCGCCAGGATATAAGGTATGCTGAACTTGAAGACGACCCTGTAGCCGAAGACGTCGCCGCCCAGATTGCAGTAGACGAAGTTGAGGAGCGTGAAGAAGAGAACCGCCATCACGAGCGCGAAGATCAGCCGTTTCATCGATCCCCCCTTTTCACCGGCCGATGGCCGAGAACCCGTCGATCAGACGGGCGTAGGTGTCCTCGAGATACTCCGGCATGCACTTCGTCTCGCCCAGCACGGGCAAGAAGTTCGAGTCCCCCCGCCACCTGGGGACGAGGTGCATGTGGATGTGGTCGGCGACGCCGGCGCCCGCGACCGCGCCGATGTTTAGCCCTATGTTGAACCCCTCCGCCTCCATCGCGTCGCGCATTATCCGCACCGCGTGCGCGCAGACGGAGAGCATCTCCCGGTGCTCCGCCGCCGCCAGGCCTCCCAGCTCGCCCTCGTGCCTGTAGGGCACCACCATCATGTGTCCGTTGTTGTAGGGGTAGCGGTTCATGACCGCGTAGCAGCTCTCGCCCCTGTGGAGGATGAGCCTTTTGCGGTCGTCGCCGGGCGCTGCGAGCTCGCAGAAGATGCAGCCCGAGCCCTTGTCGCGAAGCTCCTCTATGAACTTCATGCGCCAGGGCGCCCAGAGGCGTTCCATCAGGCCCCCTTGTTGACGCGCTCGCGCAGCTCCTTGCCGACCTTGAAGAAAGGCACGTGCCTCTCGCCCACGTCGACCGACTGTCCGGTCTTTGGGTTGCGGCCCATCCTGGGCTTTCGCACGCGGACCTCAAAACTCCCGAAACCGCGGATCTCGATGCGCTCGCTGCGCCCCAGGGCGTCGGTCATGCTGTCGAAGACGGTGTTGACAATCACCTCCACGTCCCTCGCGGCGAGGTTTGGCAGCTTCTTTGAAAGCATCTCGATCAGATCGCTCTTGTTCAAGGCCGTCCTCCTTTCATCGCAGTTCGGTTGAGATCGTCCCCCTACATCTTCATCGCAGGCCGCCAGTGATCGTCGGCGGATGCCGCGAGCGAGCCGGCCGCCCCCCCCGCCGCCTCCATCATCCTCTTTATCCACCCTCCGCGCTTTTTGGGATAGGAGAGCTCCGGCTCGCCCTTTATCCCGCCCAGCTCCGCCGCGAGCTTTATGGCCTCGGCGAAGCCGCCGGTGCCGTCGACGAGGCCGAGCTCCACGGCCCGCGTGCCTGTGAACATCCTGCCGTCGGCGAGGGCGTCGACCTTCTCCATCGGGAGGTTCCTGGCCGCGGCCACCGTGCCCTTGAACTGCTCGCGCAGCTCGTCGAGGACTCCCTGCAGGATCTCCTTTTCCTCGGGGCCGAGCGGCCTGTCTATGGAGCCTATGTCCTTGTACCTGCCGCTCTTGAGCGTCTCGACGTCCACCTTGGCCCACCGGAGCAGATCGCCTATGGCCACGTGCTCCATCCTCACGCCGATCGATCCGGTGATCGTGCCGGGGTTGGCGAGTATCTTCGTGGCCCCGCAGGCCAGGTAGTACCCGCCGCTCGCGGCGATGGACCCCATGGAAGCGACGACAGGCTTGACCTCGGCGAGCAGCCTCACCGCCTCGAGAATCTCCTGCGAGGCGCCGACCGAGCCGCCCGGCGTCTCGATGCGCAGCACCACCGCCTTCACGCCGTCGTCCCTCTTCATCGCAGCGATGTCCCTGACCGCGTCGTCGGCGGAGATGATCGGCCCCTTCACAGTGATCACGCCGACCCTGCTGCCGAACACCGACGAGTCGCGGCCCGCGACCGCGCAGAAGGCCGCCATGCCGGCCGCGAACGCCGTCACGGCCGCTCCCGCGAGGATGACGATGAGGATGATCCACCGGCTGCGCATTGAGCTCCCCCGGGGTGACTCTACTCGGCCGCCTTCTTCTCAGCGGGCGCGAGCACGAACCTGCGGTCCTTCGGGTTCGTGAGCCTTATCACGACGTCCAGCTCGTCCCCCGCCTTGAGGTCCCGGCCGCCCTCCGCCTCGGGGATCAGCCCCTCGACGCCCGGCTCCAGCTCCACGACCGCGCCGGCCCCGCTCTTTGAGACCACCTTGCCGTGGGCGCGGCTGCCCTCGTTGTACGCCGACTTGATGCGGTCCCACGGGTCGTCCTTGAGCTGCTTGAGCCCGATGGAGAAGCGCTCGTTCTGCGGGTCGACGTGCAGCACGATCGCCTCGACCTCGTCGCCCTTCTTGAAGAGCTCGGAGGGATGCGCGAAGTTCTGCACCCATTCGATGTCCGATATGTGGATGAGGCCGTCGATCTCGCCGTTGACGTCCACGAACACGCCGAAGTCGGCGATGTTGCGGACCGCGCCCCTGATCTTGCTGCCGATGGGGTACTTATCGCTTATCTGCTCCCAGGGGTTCGGCTCGATCTGCTTGAGCCCCAGCGATATGCGCTTGTTCTCGAGGTCCACGTCGAGCACGATCGCGTCGACCGCGTCGCCGACCGACAGGACCTTCGAGGGGTGCTTGACCTTCTTCGTCCAGCTCATCTCGGAGACGTGGATCAGCCCCTCGACCCCGTCGGCCAGCTGCACGAACGCGCCGTAGTCGGTGAGGCTCGTCACCTTGCCGGCGACCCTGGAGCCTACGGGGTAGGAGCCCTCCACGTTGGCCCACGGGTCGGGCATGAGCTGCTTGAGGCCGAGGCTGACCTTCTGCGTCTCGGGGTCGAACTTGAGCACCGCCACGCGGATCTCGTCGCCCACCGAGAACATCTCCGAGGGATGGTTGATGCGGCCCCAGGTCATGTCGGTCACGTGGAGCAGTCCGTCGATGCCGCCGAGGTCCACGAACACGCCGTAGTCGGTGACGTTCTTGACGATCCCGTCGAAGACCTGCCCCTCCGCGAGGTTCTGCAGCGTGGCCTCGCGCATCGCCACCCTCTCCTTCTCGAGGATGACCTTGCGGGACAGCACCACGTTTCCGCGGCGCTTGTTGAGCTTGATGATCTTGAACTTGTAGGTCTGGCCCACGTACCTGTCGAGGTTGCGCGCGGGCCGGAGGTCAACCTGCGAGCCGGGGAGGAATGCGCGGACCCCGATGTCCACGGAGAGGCCGCCCTTGACCTTGGACACGACCGTGCCCTCGATCTCTCCGTCCTTCTCGCTGATCTCCGAGAGGACGTCCCAGGTGCGCATGGCGTCCGCCCTCTCCTTGGAGAGGATCATCATGCCCTTCTCGTTCTCGATCGTCTCGAGGAGGACGTTTATGTCGTCGCCCGGCTTGGCGGTGATCTCGCCGCGAGGATTCTTGAACTCCTCGATGGGGATCTGCCCCTCGGACTTGAACCCGATGTCCACGATCACGTAGTCGCGCGTGATCCCGACCACCTTGCCCTTGATGATCTCCCCCTGCTTGAGGCTCACCTTCTTCGCGCTCTCGTCGAAGAGCCTCGCAAACTCGGTGTTTTTCTGGATTTCATTCGGTTCGATATGGACGGCGCACATTCTTGGAAATCCTCCTTTTCCTTTTTAAATTAACACCTTGTGGTGTTTTTGAATTCGGTGCGCGAACTTAGATTCACAGCCCGCTTTTGTCAAAGGATTTGTTATGTTTCTTGAAGGGTTAACCGGGAAAAAACAAGATAACGGTCATCTGCGGAGTTAAAGCGTTCCTTGAAAAATTGAGTTGTTTTTCATGCAAATAGGACTCCGGTCGAAAACCCCTTCAATTCCCTCGCCATCGGCCCCCGCTTCATATATCCTCGCGCAATGATCCGGGGGTATCATGCCTGATAATAACAATGATATCAGCATAATGGACGTGACGATCAGGGACGGCAGCTACGCGGTCGACTACAGCTTCACCGCCGCGCAGGTCGCCCGGATCGCCGGCGCCCTCGACCGGGCGGGGATCGATTACATAGAGGTCGGCCACGGCTGCGGCATCGGCGCGGGCGAGAGCCTGGGGCTTTCCCCCGCCGCCAGCGACGCGAGCCAGGCGGAGGCGGCCAGGGGGGCGGTGAAACGGGCGAAGATCGGCGTCATCGCCGGCGCGGAGCGGATCACGAAACAAAGGGACATCGACTCCGTGATCGACCTCGTGGACTTCATGCGCTTCTTCACCAGCTGCGCCACCCCCCGCGGCGTGGAGGCGAACATCTCCTACGCGAAGGGAAAGAGGCCCGCCCTCCCCGTGTTCCTGCAGCTCACGAACTCGACGAGGAGGCCCGCCGCCGCGCTCGTCGAGGCGGCGCGCATGGCAGAGGACATGGGCGTCGAGACGATGTACATCGTGGACACGGCGAGCCACTTCATGCCCGACGAGGTGTTCTCCCTCGTCTCCGAGATAAGGTCCCGCTCGAGCATGGGCGTGGGCTTCCACGGCCACGACGGGCTCTGCCTCGCCGTCGCCAACACGATCGCCGCGGCGAGGGCGGGCGCCGCCTCCGTCGACGGGAGCCTCAGGGGCATAGGCAGGGGCAGCGGCAACGCGCAGCTGGAGGCGGTGGTCTCGCTCATGCACCGGATGGGCAAAAAGCGCTCCTGCAACCTCGACGCCCTGACGGCGGCCGCGGCCGAGCACGTGGAGCCGATCATGCCGCCGCGCCGCGGCGTCTCCGGCCCGGAGCTCGCCATGGCCGACGCCAACATCTCGCTGTACCCCGTTCCCCTCTTCCTCGAGATCGCGAAAAAGGCCGGCGTGAGCTTCGCGGCGCTGGTGCGCGCCCTGGGCGACATGGAGGCGGTCGCCGAGGTTGAGATGGAGGACCTGCGCAGGGCGCTCGCGAGGCTCGGCGCCGAGCCCGGCGAGGCGCTCCGAGACTTTGTGCGGGATTAGGCGCCCAGCTCCTCGATGAGCGCCCGGCAGATGAGGCGGACCTCGTCGTCCGAAAGGCCTGTGTGGAAAGGGAGCAGCGTGAAACGGCCGTCGAGCCTCTCGCTCTCAGGGAGGCTCGTTCTGACCGCCTCGTATATCTCCTGCATGTGATGGACGTGCCACATCCCCAGGTGGATGCTGTGCCTGGCGTAGAGCCTTCGCGCGAGCTCCCCGCGGTCGTCGCAGGCGACCGCGTAGTGAGTGACCACCGCCTCCTCCCCCGCGTCCTGGAGGACCGCCTTCCCCGACTCGGCCAGCGGCGCGAGGGAGGCGTCGTAGAGCGCCTTGAGCTCGCGCCTCCTCGCGAATATCTTCTCCCTCTTGCCCAGGCGCGCGAGGGCGATGGCGGCGTTGATGTCGTTCATCTTGATGTTAGCGCCGAACGCGTCGAGCACGCCGATCTCCCTGAAGCTCATGCCCTGGTACGCGATCGTGAGCGCGCGGGAGAGCAGCCACCCGTCGTTCGTCGACAGGATCGCGCCTCCGAGCCCGGTGATCACCTTCGAAGTGGCGAGCGAAAACACGGTGAAACCCCCGGGGCCCACGTTGACCACGCCGGGCCGAAGCCCCCGGAGCGTCGACCCGACCGCGAGGGAGGCGTCCTGGACGAGCGGGAACTCGTAGCCCTTTCTCCTGAAGAGCTCCGCGACGGGCGCGATGTCCACGAACCGGTTGAGGTGCGTGATGATCACGGCCTTCGTCCTGGGCGTCACCGCGGCCTCGATGAGCGCGGGGTCCATGCAGAAGGTGCGCCCGTCCACGTCCACGAACCTGGGCGCCGCCTGGGCCATGATCACGGCGTTGGGGACCCCCACGTAGTTGAGCGAGGTGGTGATCACCTCGCCGCCCGCGACCCCGATCGAGCGGAGCCCGGCGAAGATGGCGCCGGTGGCAGAGGCGAAGCCGCCGAGAAACAGCGGGACCTCGGAGACGCCGCGCTCGCGCAGGAACGAGGCGACGAGCGGATGGTCGGGGCCGATCCCCTCCCTGAGGAAGGCGGCGAAGGCCTCGGCCAGCCGCTGGATCGGGCCGTTCGGCCGCGGCACGAACGCGACGTAAGGCAGCGCCTCGCGGTCCGAAAGGAGCGCTGACACCGCCTCCGTCTCCTCGCGGCCGAGGTCCGGGTCTATGAGCCTGAGTTCTCTGTTCATGTCGGCGAATCTAGCACATCGGAGGGAAATGAAAAGGGCCCCTGTCTGAAGCCGCCCCGCCGCATCAATGGGATTGTATTTCCCATGTGATCCAGGCACCTCTTCGCCCCGCCGAAATTCGAAATAAGCACGAAGACGCGGCCCTAGAGCCGGCCACGGTTGCAGCCCTTAAAAAAGTGCAACCGGAGTTGCAGCGGGGTCTGCCCGCCACAGTTTTATTTGCCTGCGTTTTCGATGCCTGTCCAATAGCAGTGGCGGGCGTCTGTCTGTTATAATTGTCTTAATTCAGCCAGCATGTTGCAGAACAGGGCACCTTGTTCGATGGCATCGTCCAAGGCAACGTGGGAGTGAGGCAGATCGTCAAACCAGTGTTTTGGCATGTTTCTCTTTACACATGACCGATACGGCTTCTTAAGAAGGGCCATGGCCAGCGTCTTGATATCCAGCGCGGAGTGCGAAAACGGACTGACGTAAATTTCAGGCTTATCGTTTCCTTCCATATATATTCCCCAGCATCGTGTTGATAACGGTTATGACGTCCTTCAGATTGCCCGGCGCATCCTCGATCTTCGTCTTCCTGATAAAAGGTGCCCAATACCCCTGCAGCAGATCCATGGTTGCCGCATCAAAGGCAATCGCGGTCTTGATCTCAGTCTCCCGCTTTTTGAAAGTATCGCTGATGCTCGATTTCAACAGCGACTCATCCAACTCCTCCGAAAGCACCAGCTTGTACATGTCATAGTAATCCTTCATCCGTGTATTTGCACCCGCGCGCTTTATGGCGATATGGAGCTTCTCCGAAAATATGCTCTCCAGCGGATAGACGAGAATATCGAAGTCGGCACCCACAAGAGGCTCGTCTTTGTATCGAATGCGCTCGATATGCATCTTTCTCGCCTTGACCACGTCACCTGTTGCAAAGTCCATCCTCACCAGGCCCTTTGATTTGCACAGCATGAAGGGGCACTTGATCCTGTAACCCGGATAATCCATCTCGGGATGATCAAGGGAAACGCCGGTGGGCCTTGCCCAATCGATGCCGTCATCGAGCCGGATCTTCAAAATCCTGTCTATCAGAGAAAGCACGTCTTCCAGCGTGTTGCCGATTCCCATGACAGAGAAATCCAGATCGCGGGTCCGCCGCTCGGTCTCTAAGATATATGTGAGGAGAGTCCCGCCCTTGAAGACCATGCGGTCCGCATAGGGCGATGCGCTGAGCCTGGCGAGAAACTGCTCGGAGCCGAAGCGATTGAGGAGCTCCTGCAGATCGATCCCCTCTTCACGCGAGATATTCAAGAGCTTTGCCTTGAGGCTTTCAATGTTCATTGGTCTGCCAGAAAAATGGTTATGATCTCATCAAGTGGTTTTCTCATCTGCCTCGCATATCCGGTCAGTTTGTTCAGGTCTTTGTCCTTCATGCGCAGATAGCTTCTCAGCGCCTTGTGCGCAACATCGACGGGTAGATATTTGAATGCGTCAACGACCGACTTCTCCTTATCGTATATCCGCACCTGCCGTCCCCCGACCTTATGGCGCTCAATCCCCAGTGAATAGCAGCGCCCAGAGGGGTATATGATCCGATATTCCCGGTTCACAACCCGATGTTTCTGTGGAAACGCCAGCCACACCTTGCGTTCCTCCTCGTCTGTCAGATTGTAGTAAGTGAGAGCCGACACCCCGCATATGACTGCATCCGAATAGAGTGCGCAGGCTGGAGCAAATCGCTTCAGCGAATCAGTGAGCCAATCGAGGTTTACCGTGTAGATACGCTTTGCAGGCCGATAGAGAACTCCCTGAGCTACCAGGCGGGAGAGGACCATCTTGCCCACACCCATGGCGTCGGCTTCATCAAGCGTGACAAAGTCATTCCTATTCAGAAATTTAAGTATCTTGTCCTTGGGCTGCATACCGACATGTTACTATACTTGATAAACTATTGCAACTATCGAATATGGTAACATTGTGTTTGCGGCGCCTAGGCGTCTTTGCGCTCCCGGCGATCGCGGTAATACAAACCCCGGAATCAAACAGGGTTGACGCTTCGCTCTGACGATAGATGTTATTCGTTCCTACGGAACTCTATTATAGCCTTTGTACGTTGATACCTATTTGATACCGGGGTTTCATTTGGGATTTGCCCCCTCCGTAGACGCCCGCCGACATGACTCCAAAGCGTCGGCGGTCACTCCGGGGAGCCGCCGCTCTAATCGCAGCGGGCTTCACAAATCAAGCCCGCTGCTCAAGATCGGCGTCAACCCGGACCCGTGCTCACAAAGCACCCATCCCCCACAAAAAGAAAGGACCCCAAAAACGGGGTCCTTTCTTTTTGAGCGGGAGACGGGATTTGAACCCGCGACGTCAACCTTGGCAAGGTTGCACTCTACCACTGAGTTACTCCCGCATTAAATTGTCAATCCGGAACGTTGCACTCTACCACCCCCGGCATCCGCATGATTTTTGCAAAGCAAAAATCATCTGCGGTGCCGAGGGCCCTCGGTCCCGCCTATGTTTTTTCGCAACGCGAAAAAAGCATGCGGGACCGGGGTGAGTTACTCCCGCAGATTTTCAACCAAAAAGAGGCGGGTGTGTAGCATCGGCACCCACCCGTGTCAAGCAGCCGCACCCCTGCACTTCAGGCCGGCAAGAAAGCCTGCCGCGTAATGGATCCCGGAGCCCAGCGACATGAGGACCGCGGGCACCATGAAGACCCAGCCGATGAGCCTCCACTGGATACCGAGGAACGGATAGTGCAAAAGAAGCCCCGTGCACGCCACGGCCACGAACACCGCCTTGTATTTCCCCCAGTGGCTCGCCGCGATCACGATCCCCTCGTCGATCGCGATGCCCCGCAGGGCTGTGACCGTGACCTCGCGGACGAGGAAGATCGCAACGAGCCAGGCAGGCATCCTGCCAAGCGGGATCAGCATTATGATGGCGACCAGGAAGAGCAGCTTGTCCGCGAGCGGGTCGAAGAACTTGCCGAAGGTGCTCGAGAGCCCCCTCCTCCTGGCGAGGTAGCCGTCCAGCATGTCGGAGCTCATGGCCACGGTGAAGAAGATGCCGGAGACCAGCGACAGCAGGCGGTTCGAGCGGTCGTCGAACGCGGAGTCGTCCATGAAGAGCATGAGGACGAAGAGCACGGGCACGGCCAGGAGCCTTCCCATGGTTATCCAGTTCGGGAGATTTAGATACGCGCCGGCCACACGACCCCCTCGGAGCCAGATGGCTCTATGTCCCCCACCGCCTTTTGTCAAAGAGATTGTAATACCTCGATATCTTTGATAGTTATCGCGCGATGGAGAGACGGTACGATTATCTGGTGATCGGCAGCGGGATCGCGGGGCTCACCTTCGCGCTGACTGTCGCGGAGAAGGGCTCGGTCGCCGTGATAACCAAGCGTGAGGTCGAGGAGGCGGCTACCTCCTACGCCCAGGGCGGGATCGCGGCGGTGGTCAGCGAGGTCGACTCGTTCGAGAGCCACATACAGGACACGCTCGGCTCCGGCGACGGGCTGTGCGACGAGGCGGTCGTGCGGGAGGTGGTGCGCGACGGCCCCGAGCAGGTCAGGCGCCTGCTCGAATGGGGCGTGCGATTCACGGGCGGCGAAAAAACGCCCTTCGACCTCACGAAGGAGGGGGGCCACAGCCATCGCAGGGTCCTCCATGCCGGCGACTTCACGGGCCGGGAGATCGAGCGCGCCCTCCTCACCGCCCTCTCCTCCCACAAGAACGTCTCCATCTTCGAGCACCACATAGCGGTCGACCTCATCACCACGGGCAAGCTCGGGATCGCGAGGAGGATGCCGGGCCGCTGCGTGGGCGCCTATGTGCTGGACATAAAGGCGAGGTCGATCGACCCGTTCGTCGCCCCCGCGACGGTCCTGGCCACAGGGGGCGCCGGCAAGGTCTACCTCTACACCTCGAACCCCGACATCGCCTCGGGCGACGGCGTCGCCATGGCGTACAGGGCCGGCGCCGAGATCGCGAACATGGAGTTCGTCCAGTTCCACCCCACCTGCCTATATCACCCGAGGGCAAAGTCGTTCCTCATCTCCGAGGCG
>JAFGMW010000029.1 GCA_016927275.1 Pseudomonadota bacterium | reverse complement strand
TGATCAAATGGTTTTGTTTGGAATTTGGTGCCTGGTAATTGGTGCTTATTTGGTAATTGGTGCTTGGGATTTGGAATTTCATTTATTATGCCCACCGATCCGCCGCCACCCGAAGCCACGCAATTTACGACCTGATGCCAGGATGCATGATGTCGTCGAAGAGGGGCTTGCCGTCGTGGATGCGCTGCCTGCGCTGCTCTATGACTTTTCTCTTCACGAACCTGAAGCCACATTGATCGTGGAGCGGCAGGGAGCCGTAGAGGCGCTGGCGGGGGAAGAAACGGCAGAGCCGGTGGCGGAACGGGTAGATGGAGCACCCGCCGGGCGTGCCCCCCTCGCCGTCCCTGTAGTACCGGCAGCGATAGGCGAGCATGCCCTCCGCCCTGCCCTGGAACTCGAAGTTGAGCGCCGAGTCGTGCCATGCCACGAGCAGCCTCACCAGCCAGTCCCTCTTCACCGCCCATGCCGGCATCTCGATGCCGAGCAGAGAACAGCATCGGCCGCAGCGCACGCAGCTGCCCTCGCGGACGTACTCGGTCGCAGCCCTTGCGCCCACGATCCAGTCCGCGGCGCGCTCGAAATAATAATCCACGAACCCGATCGCGAAGACCACCGCGCGGAGCGGGAAGAGGGCACAGGACCTGACGATGCCGACAGCCATGCCCGGCATCTGATCACATCCAGCAGGGCATTACAAGGAGCTCCGCAGAGCAAGCGGGACTCTGCACCCCTTGTCGAGGTTGTCCGTTTCGGAACGGGGCCATCCGGAGGCAACACGGTATCGATTTGACGGGGCGGGACGGGCCACTCTTCGCAGCGGGGCTCACGGAGGCCGGGTGCCGTAGCCTGCATGATCCGGCCGACGTGGCCCAGCGAGGAGCCGGCGCCTGAGGCGACGAGCGTAGCGAGAAGAGTGCCCCGTCCCGCTTCGTCTGATGAGCTGTTGCCCAGAACGAGCGACTGCGATAGAGTGCCTGATATGCACATCGATTCATACGGATTCGGGAAGATCGTGATCGACGGGAAGGAGTACGTTGACGACGTGATCATCACGCCCGCCGGGGTGCTGCCGGACTGGTGGCGCGCGAAGGGGCACGACGTCTCCCTCTTCGACCTGGCCCATGCGCTCGACCCGGCCCCGGAGCGGCTCATCATCGGCACCGGCGCCTCCGGCCTCTGCAGCGTGAAGGAAGAAGTCCGCTCCTTCTGCGCGAGCCAGGGCATAGAGCTGATCGAGGTGCCCACCCCCGAGGCGGTGGTCGAGTACAACGGGCTCGATGACGCGTCTACGACCGTGGCCGCCCTGCACCTCACGTGCTGAGCTTTCTAACACCCTGATATCTATTTGAAATTTGACAAAGGTGCGGATATCTGTATTTATTGCCTTCTTCTTATCAGATCGAGGGAGGGTATTTCTATCGCACCAGCGCTCACAGTAGTGATCCCGGCCTACAACGAGGAGTCCAGGATAGGCCCGGCGATGGCCGCGCTGAGGGACTATCTCGAGGCTGCGAAGATCGACGCCGAGATCATAGTCGTGGACGACGGCAGCCGCGACGACACCGCAGCCGTTGCGATGGCCTCCGGCATCCCAGGCCTTGCGGTCCTCAAAAACAAAAGGAACCGCGGCAAAGGCTACACCGTGCGACGCGGCCTCGCCGCTGCGAGGGGCGAATGCGTCCTCTTCATGGACGCGGACGGCCCCATCTCGCTGGAGGCGGTGAACCGGTTCATGGATGTCATGCGCCAGGGTTACGACATGGTGATATCGTCGCGCTATCTGCCGGCCTCGGTCCTGCCGGTGCCTCAGGGGCCGTACCGCCGCTTCGCCTCGACCGCATTCAGGCTCTACACCTCGATGCTGTTCTGGCTCCCTTTCAGCGACACGCAGTGCGGCTTCAAGATGTTCAGCCGCAGGGCGCTGGGTCTCATATTGCCGCACGCGCGCGAGGACGGATTCATCTTCGACGTGGAGCTCCTGCATCTGGCGAAGAGGGCAGGGCTGCGCATAGGCGAGGAGCCGGTGACGTGGACAGACCACGCAGGGAGCAAGGTGGGCCTCTTCAACGGGCCGATAAAGATGGCTCTCGACCTCATGAGGCTCAGGCTAAGGACCGCGCTGAGGTAGCAAACCGGGATCCTCACACAATGGAAAACCTCTCTCGGCAGGGAGAAATCCGGATGTGGAAGGCCGCGGCCATGCTCGCGGCAGCCGCGCTCCTCACCAGGCTCCCTTCGCTGTGGATCCACGTCCTGGACGTGGACGAGGCCATATGGGCCGTGGCAGCTCGCGCGTGGCTCGCGGGCGGCGTCCCCTACATCGACTTCGCGGACAACAAGCCCCTGGGCATCATGGCGATGATGGCCGCGATATTCAGGATCGGGGACAACGGCTCCCTCGTCTGGGTTCATGCGTTCACGATCGCGTGGGTGGCGGCCACGGGCATGGCTGTGCTCAAGCTCGTTGAGCCGCTCGCCGGAAGAAGAGCCGGACTCGCCGCCGGGCTCCTGTACGTCGTCTTCTCGGCGAATTACATCCCGAAAGTGATCTCCACCAACATCGAGACCATAATCAACCTGCCGCTTGCGATGAGCGCCATTGCGCTCATGCGCGCCTGGAGATCGAGGCCGATCGCAAATCTCTTCCTCGCAGGCACGATGGTCGGCATCGCCTGCTGCTTCAAGTACCAGGCAGGAATAATGGCCCTCTACATCCCCGCCGCCCTGATCGCAATGCCGCCCGGCGGGTTCTCTTCCAGGGCGAGGGGAACGCTCGCGGGGATCGCCTCGTTCTCCGCCGGCGCAGCATGGCCCTTCGCCCTCATGATCGCTTACCTCTATTCGCAGGGCTCTCTCCCCGCGTTCGCCGACGCGACCCTCGGCGGGAGCATGAGCTATATAGCGAAGGGCAGCGAGCTCGCAGGACTCGCGACGCGCATAGCAGTGAGGCTCGGCTCCTTCGTCGCAGCCTCGTCGCCTCTGTGGTTCTTCGCTGTGAAGAGGGCGATCCGGCTGCGCCGGTCGCTCTTGCGAATGCCCGGGGAGATATTCCTCCTCGGCTGGCTCTGCGTCACGACCGTCGCTGTCGTTACCGGATGGCGGCTCTACGGCCACTATTTCCTGCTGTGGCTGCCGCCGCTGGCCGCGCTGGCCGGCATGGAGATTCGCCTCTCCTTTGCGGAGTGGTCCGGATCGCGAAGGGGCCTGGCCTGCAAAGCGGCTGCTGTCGCTTCAATCGCTGTGATCACGATCGGGCTTGCGGTCCCGCGCTACATGATCGAGAAGGTCAACGGGGCGACCGGGGAGGACAACCCTTCCGACTACCTCCCGATAGCGATGGAGGTGGCAAATCGGACCTCTCCGGCTGAAAGGATCTTTGCGTGGGGATACGCCCCGTGCATCTACTACTTCAGCGACAGGCTCCCCTCCTACCGCTATCAGTGGTCCGACAGGCTGACGGGGAGACACTCGCGTCCGGGAAAGGTAGCGGCGATCGACCTCTCCGACCCTGCGATCGTCAGGGAATGGCGGGACTGGAGCGCCGACATGGAGAAGAACAGGCCAGCCTACATCATCGACACCTCTCCCGCAAAGCTCCACGATGCGGAGCACTATCCGGTCTCGAACTACCCCATGCTGAAGGCGCTGCTTGAGTCCGGATACGAGATCGAAGACAACGTCGCCGGGGCCGATCTCTACAGAAAAAGATATTGATGGTGGCAGGCGAATGCCCGCTCAGGCGTCCGGCGCCGAGCGCCCCGATGCGGGGCTCACGAGTTTCACCCCTGCCTCGTTCAGCGCACCGATCAATTCAGGGTCCGCGAGCACCGTCACCTCTTCCTCGCGGCCGGCGCCGTATGAGTCGAGCCCTCCCGCGAAATAGCCCGGATGCGCCATGATCTCGCACACGCCCTCGGGGAGCATCCTCACCGCGTCGATCCACCTCTGCCTGAGCCCGGGGCCCGCGCCGAGAGAGAACCCGCCGAAGTTGTCCGAGCTCAGAAACCCCCTGGATCTCCAGTACCCGGGGCCTGAGGCGGCGAGCATGAAGATCGCAAAGCGCTTGAGCATCGCCCTCCGCCAGGGGGACCAGAGGCCCTCCCTCGGCGCGCGCACGTAGGGGATGCCGAACTCGCGAGCCACCCTCTCGGCCGCCATCGCGACCTCCGGAAATGCGTGGACGTGGTGGTGCCCGTCCAGGTGAGTTATGCGCTCCCTGCGCGAGGCGAGTTTTGCCGCCTGCGCCCACATCTCCCGGTACGCCTCCTCGGGCGAGATCGCGCGCACGAGCGCCTTCGCCAGCAGCTTCGACCTGGTGAGAAAACAGCCTCGACCGTCCACCAGCGTGGGTATCTCGGAGGGCTCGGAGATCGGCCTCCCCCACGTGAGGTTTGCGTGCAGCCCCACGTCCAGGGAGAGGCCCGAGCCCTCCAGCTCCTCCATCGAGCGCGAGAAGTCGGGGCAGCTCGCCATGGCGCTGGTCGAGCGCACGACCCCTCCGCGGGCCGCGGCGATTATGCCGCGGCTCACGTCGACGGTCATGCCGAAGTCGTCGGCATTTACGATGAGCCGCCTGTCCATGTGCCTGTTCCGATCAGTTGGCGCCCGGCTGCGCCTGAGAGTTCTGCCTGGGCTTGAGCATCCCCTTCACCGCCCCGCCCCTCCTGAACAGGCTGTTCGGGTCCTCGAGCCTCAGGGCGAGCTTGAGGACCTCGTCCATGTGGTCCACGAGCACGATCTCTATCTCCCTCTGGATCTTGGCGGGGATCTCCTTGAGGTCCTTCTCGTTCTCCTTGGGGATGAGCACCGTCTTTATCTTGCCCCGGTGCGCGGCCAGTATCTTCTCCTTGAGCCCGCCTATCGGCAGCACGCGGCCGCGGAGCGTGATCTCGCCCGTCATCGCCACGTCCTTGCGCGAGGGGATCTTGAGCAGCGCCGAGGAGATCGCGGTGGCCATGGTTATCCCAGCGCTCGGGCCGTCCTTGGGGATGGCGCCCTCGGGCAGATGGATGTGTATGTCGAGCTTGCTGTAGAACTCGCGGCCGAGGCCCAGCCCCTCCGCGCGCGAGCGGACGTAGCTCATCGCCGCCTGCGCCGACTCCTGCATCACATCGCCCAGCTTGCCGGTCACGATCATCTTGCCCTTGCCGGGCATGACCGAGACCTCGGTGGTGAGCAGCTCGCCGCCGTACTCGGTCCAGGCGAGGCCGGTCGCGATCCCGACCTGGTCGACCTCCTCCGCGAGCCCGAAGTGGAACTTGGGCACGCCCAGGAGCTGCTGTATCTTCTTGGGCGTGATGTTGATCCTCTTGTCGCGGTTGCCGGACCTGGCGACGTCGCGCGCCACCTTGCGGCAGACCGAGGCGATCTCGCGCTCGAGGTTGCGAACGCCGGCTTCCTTCGTGTAGCGGCGGATGATGAGCTTGAGCGCCGCCTCGGTGAAGTTGATGTTCTTCTCGGTGAGGCCGTTGGCCTCGCGCTGCTTGCGGATGAGATATAGCTGTGCGATCTTGAGCTTCTCGAGCTCGGTGTAGCCCGGTATCCTGATTATCTCCATGCGGTCCTGGAGCGGGGCCGGGATCGCGGGCAGGGTGTTGGCGGTGGTGATGAACATGACGTTGGAGAGGTCGAAGTCGAGGTCCATGTAGTGGTCGTTGAAGGTGCTGTTCTGCTCCGGGTCCAGCACCTCCAGCAGCGCGGCCGACGGGTCGCCGCGAAAATCCATGCTCATCTTGTCCACCTCGTCGAGCAGAAACACCGGGTTGGACGAGCCGGCCTTCTTCATGCTCTGCAGCACCTTGCCCGGCAGCGCGCCGATGTAGGTCCTGCGGTGCCCGCGGATCTCCGCCTCGTCGCGCACGCCTCCGAGGCTCACGCGGATGAACTTGCGGCCCATGGAGCGGGCGATCGAGCGGCCGAGCGAGGTCTTTCCCACGCCGGGGGGGCCCACGAAGCACAGTATCGGGCCCTTCATCTTCTCGACGAGGGAGCGGACCGCCAGGTACTCGAGTATGCGCTCCTTGGGCTGCTCGAGGCCGTAGTGGTCCTCGTTGAGGATCTTCTCCGCGTCCTTTATGTCGAGCTTGTCCTTGGTGGGCTCGTTCCAGGGGAGCGCCAGCATCCAGTCGATGTAGTTGCGCACGACCGTGGCCTCGGCGGACATGGGGCTCATCATCTTGAGCTTCTTGATCTCCTTCTGGAGCCTCTCCGCCGCCTCGGTCGAGAGCTTCTTCTTCTTCGCCTTCTCCTCGAGCTCCTGGATCTCGTTCTTGAAGTCGTCGCGCTCCCCGAGCTCCTTCTGGATCGCCTGCATCTGCTCGTTGAGGTAGTACTCGCGCTGCGTCTTCTCCATCTGCTTCTTCACGCGCGAGCGTATCCTGCGCTCGACCTGCAGTATCTCGATCTCCGACTGCATGAGGCTCATGAGCTTCTCGAGCCTCTCCCCTGCGGAGACTATCTCCAGTATGCTCTGCTTGTCCGGCAGCTTGAGGGTGAGGTGCGCGACGATGGTGTCGGCGAGGCGCGACGGGTCGTCTATCGTGGAGACCGACGCGAGCATCTCGGGGGGTATGCGCTTGTTGAGTTTGACGTACTGCTCGAAGGTGGACTTCACGCCCCTCATCATCGCCTCGACCTCGACGCTCACGTCGCCGCCCTCGAGCAGCGGCTCCGCCTCCACGAGGAAGAAGTTGGGGTTGGTGACGTACTGGGCGATCCTGGCGCGGCGCTTGCCCTCGACCAGCACCTTGACGGTCCCGTCGGGCAGCCTGAGCAGCTGTATGATGGAGGCCAGCGTCCCGATCTTGAATATGTCCTCGGGCCTGGGGTCGTTTGTCTTGGGGTTGATCTGCGCGGACAGGAGTATGTCCTTCTCCTTGTTCATCGCCTCCTCGAGCGCGGCGATGGACTTCTCCCTGCCCACGAAGAGCGGGACCACCATGTGCGGGAACACCACGATGTCGCGCAGCGGGAGCAGCGGCACCAGCGCGCGCTCGCCCGCGCCGTAGTTCTGATGCATCTCGTCGGTCATCTTAGGCTCCTTCTGCCTTTTTCTCGCTGTCGTAGACGACGAGAGGCGGCTTTTTCCTGAGGATGACGTCGGCGTCGACGTGGACCTCGCGGACGTTCTCCTTCGACGGTATGTCGTACATTATCTCGAGCATCACAGACTCGATTATCGCCCGAAGGCCCCTCGCGCCCGACTTGCGGCGGACCGCCTCCCCGGCGATGGCCTCGAGCGCGTTCTTGCCGAACTCGAGCTTCACCTTCTCCATCTCGAAGAGCCTCTGGTACTGCTTGGTGAGCGCGTTCCTGGGCTCGGTGAGCACCCGGACCAGCGAGGCCTCGTCCAGCTCGTCGAGGGACGCTATCACCGGCACGCGGCCCAGGAACTCCGGTATCATGCCGTACTTGATGAGGTCCTCTACCTGGATGTCTCGCAGCAGCTCGCCGATCCGCTTGTCGGTCTTTCCCTTGATCTCGGCGCCGAAGCCCATCTTCTTCTGGCCTATCCTGCGTTCGACTATGTCCTCGAGGCCCACGAACGTGCCGCCGCAGATGAAGAGGATGTCGGAGGTGTCGACCGGTATGAACTCCTGCTGCGGGTGCTTGCGGCCGCCCTTGGGAGGGACGCTCGCCACCGTCCCCTCCATGATCTTGAGAAGGGCCTGCTGCACCCCCTCGCCCGAGACGTCGCGGGTGATCGAGGGGTTCTCCGACTTGCGGCTGATCTTGTCTATCTCGTCTATGTAGACGATGCCCCGCTCGGCGCGCGCGCGGTCGAAGTCGGCGGACTGCAGCAGGTAGAGGATGATGTTCTCCACGTCCTCGCCCACGTAGCCGGCCTCGGTGAGGGTGGTGGCGTCCGCGATGGCGAACGGGACCTTGAGGAGCCTCGCCAGCGTCTGGGCGAGCAGGGTCTTGCCCGTCCCGGTCGGCCCGATGAGCATGATGTTGGACTTCTGTATCTCCACTTCGTCGGACTGCTTTCGAACCCGGGACTCGATGCGCTTGTAGTGGTTGTGCACCGCGACCGAAAGCACCTTCTTCGCGTGCTCCTGGCCTATGACGTAATCGTCGAGCGCGCTCTTTATCTCCGCGGGCCTCGGCACGCCGATGCGCTCGCCGGTGCGGGTGCGCACGTTCTCCTCGGCTATGATGTCGTTGCACAGCTCGATGCACTCGTCGCAGATGTAGACCGTGGGGCCGGCGATGAGCTTTCTCACCTCGCGCTGGCTTTTGCCGCAGAACGAGCAGCTGAGGCTCGACGGGTCGTCTATGGTGGGCTTTGTCATCTCTTCTCCTTTGATGCCTCGATCTTGACGGGCCTGTAGGTGACTATCTCGTCGATGACGCCGTAGTCGCGCGCCTCGCCGCAGGTCATGAAATAGTCGCGGTCGGTGTCGGCCTCGACCTTCTTGACCTCCTTGCCCGTGTGCCTGGCGAGTATCCTGTTCACGTCCTCGCGCACGCGCAGGATCTCCTTGGCGTGGATCGCGATGTCCGAGGCCTGGCCCTGGAACCCTCCCATGGGCTGGTGGATCATGATCCTGGAGTTGGGCAGGGCGAACCGCTTGCCCTTGGCCCCTGCCGCGAGCAGGAGCGCGCCCATGCTGGCCGCCTGTCCCATGCACAGCGTGGAGACCTCCGGCCGCACGTACTGCATGGTGTCGTAGATCGCGAGCCCCGAGGTCACGCTGCCGCCCGGCGAGTTGATGTAGAGGTGGACGTCCTTGTCCGGGTCCTCCGACTCGAGGAAGAGCAGCTGCGCTATGATGACGTTGGCGATGTCGTCGGTGATGGGCGACCCTATGAAGACTATGCGGTCCTTGAGGAGGCGGGAATATATGTCATAGGCCCTCTCCCCCCGCTGGGTCTGCTCGATTACCATTGGAATAAGTTCATTTTTGATCATAGGGCCTCTTTTTTTGAGTAAATCTTCAAAAATCGACTACTTTTTCTCTTTTTTCGGCTTCTCCACCTTGACCTTAGCCTTGCTCACCACGAAATCAAGGGTTTTCTCGAAAAGGACCTGGGAGCGCAGGCTTTCCATCATTTTGTTTTTATTAAGATATTCCTTTATCTTCGCAGGCTGGTTGCGCGAGTCCTGAGCCATGCGGTTGATCCTCTCCTCCATCTCGTTATCCGACACCTCTATCTTCTCCTCCTCCGAGATATGCCTCACGAGCATATAGCCGCGCGCCCGGTCGGTGGCCTCCTTGACGTTGCGCTTCACGAAATCCTGCGAGTCTATCTTGGACGCGTCGAACTTCTGCCCCCGCGCCTGGGCGTTGCGCTTCATCTGCTCGATCATGTTGCCGAGCTCCGCGTCGATGAGGGCCGTCGGGACCTCCAGGTCCTGGTGCCCGGCGATGATCGAGCGCACCGCCTGCTCCCGGAGCGCCGACTGCGCCACGGACTCGCGGTACTCCGCTATCCGCCTCCTGATCTCCGCGCGGACGTCGTCCAGGGTCTTGTAGTCGCCCAGCTCCTTTGCGAAGCTGTCGTCGAGCTCCGGCACCACCTTGCGCCTGACCTCCTTGACCTTCACCTTGAACTCGCCCTTCGTGCCGGCGATCTCGCGCCTGAAGAAGTCGGTCGGGTAGTGGAACGCGATGTCGCGCTCCTCGCCCGCCTTCATTCCCGATATCTCGGCCTCGAACTGCTCGAGCAGGTGGCCGGAGCCGAAGTCGACCACGTAGTTCTCCGCCTGGCTCCCATGGAACTCCTTGCCGCCGGCGGTGCCCTTGAAATCGATCATCGCAACCATCCCCGACCCGATCTCTCCGGAGGGAATGGGCTCCAGCTGCGTCATCTGCCGCTGGAGCGCCGCAAGCTCCGCCTCCACGTCCGCGTCGGTCACCTCCACCTTCTCCCTGGTGAGTTCGAGGCCCCCGTACTTCTTCACCTTCACGTCCGGATAGACCTCGAGCACCGCCTTGTACTCAAAGGGCTTGCCCCTCTCGAATTTGCCCCTGGGCTCCACGCGCGGGTCGGAGAGCGGCACGATCCCCGATTCCCTCAGCGCTGTCGGGTAGCTCTCGCGTATCGCCCCCTGCATCGCCTCGGCCTCGACCTCGCGGCCGAACCTCTGCATGACGACGCTGTCCGGGAGCTTGCCCTTGCGGAAGCCGGGCAGCTTCGCCTCCTGCTTCACCTTTTCCATGGCCGCGTCGAAGGCCTTTTCCACCGCAGCGGCAGGGACATGGATAACCAGCCCCCTGCGGATGGAATCGATGATCTCCACCTGCTGCTTCTTCTCTGTATGCTCCGTCATCAGAACCCCCTCCGGTACTGAATGTTTTGTGCCGCGGGTGGGATTCGAACCCACAAGCCTTACGGCATCAGATCCTAAGTCTGACGCGTATGCCAATTCCGCCACCGCGGCTCAAAACTCATCTTATGATCGAAGCGCGTATGCTCCCGGTCCGGCATGTTTTTTCAAAAAGAAAAAACATCGGCCGGACCGAGGATCCTCGGCACCGCAAGATGATTTTTTTCTCAAAAAAATCATGCGGTGCCGGGACAATTCCGCCACCCTCGCATCCAAAAAAATCATGTCGCATCAGGACCACTTCCGCCACTCTCGCATAAAAATCGGCCGAAAACAGCAGAAATTGAGGCACAACCTAGCCATTTTGAGCGAGGAAGGCAAGAAAAAGGGGTACTCACCTCGTTATTTCCGTGCGGTTGCGGCCAACTCGTAGAAGTGCGCGCACGCCACGATGCCCTTGTGGAAGTTCTCGAGCTTGAACTTCTCGTTGGGCGAGTGGATGTTATCCTCCACGAGGCCGAAGCCCATGAGGATGGACGGCGCCTTGAGCTCGGCCAGGAACGCGGCGGTGATGGGTATCGACGCGCCCTCGCGCACGAGCGCCGGCCTCTTGCCGAACGCCTTCTCGACCGCGTCCTGCGCGCACTTGATGAACGGGTTGTCGATCGGGACCATGACCGGCTCACCGCCGTGCATGAAGGTGACCTCCGCGGTCGCGCCCGGGGGGCAGATCTTCGCGATGTAGTCGGAGAGCTGCTTGCGCACGCGCTCTATCTTCTGGTTGGCGACCAGCCTCATGCTGATCTTGAAGCCGCCCTCCGAGGCGATGACGGTCTTGGACCCCTCCGCCATGTACCCGCCCCAGATGCCGTTGACGTCGAGGGCCGGCCTCGCCCAGTTGCGCTCCGTGGTCGTGAACCCCTTCTCGCCGAAAAGTGCGGACACGCCCAGGTCCTTCATGAGCACGGAGTCGGGCTCGCTCACGCGCGCGAAGTCCTTCTTCTCCGCGTCGGAGAGGGCCAGCACGTCGTCGTAGATCCCGGGGATCGCGATGCGGCCGTCGTCGTCGTGGAGCTTCGCGATTATGCGCGCCATGGCGGTGAGCGGGTTCTGCACCTTTCCGCCGAAGACGCCGGAGTGCAGGTCGCGGTTGGGGCCGCGGACCTTGACCTCGAAGTAGGCGATCCCGCGCAGGGCGTAGATTATCGTGGGCAGCTCCGGCGTGTGCCATGCCGTGTCCGAGATCGAGACCGCGTCGCACGCCAGCAGCTTGTGGTTGTCCTGGACGAACTTGTGCGTGCTGCCGGTGCCCCCCTCCTCCTCGCTCTCAAAGAAGACCTTGATGTTGACCGGGAGCCTGCCCTCCGCCTTCATGATCGCCTCCAGGGCGAAGACGTGGGTCATGAGCTGGGTCTTGTCGTCGCTGGTGCCGCGCGCGTACACCCATCCGTCCTTTATCGTGGGCTGAAACGGCGGGTTCGACCACTTCTCCACGGGGTCCACAGGCTGCACGTCGTAGTGGCCGTAGACCATGATCGTGGGCTTGTCGCTGCCCGCGTGGAGCCAGTCGGCGTAGACCGCGGGGAATCCGCCGGTCTCCTTGAGCGAGGCGTTCTCCATCCCGATCGACTTGAGCTTTTCGACCAGCCACTGCCCGCACCTGCGGATCTCCGGCTCCTTCTCGGGCAGCGCCGATATGGTCTCCATCCTCACGCAGTCGAGCATCTGCTCCAGGTGGTTCTTCTCGTTGTCCTTGATGTACTTGAGCACGTTTTCCATGGTCAGCTCCTTTTTTTGATCTCCCTATGAAATTCCTCGAATCGGTCCGAGCACCATTCCCAGTCGGACCACCTCTTCACCAGGTCCATGTCGATCTCGTGGCATAGCGCAAGCTCCACCGCGTCGTCGAACGCCTCCCGGTCCCCCCAGCGGTAGTACATGGAGAGCCTCTGGCGGCAGCAGTCGGTGGGGGTGAGCAGCCTTATCGAGCCGCCCTTCGCCTTCATGACGGCGGTCTCCTTTACCAGGTGGTCGCCCACGGCCAGCGGCGGCGGCGAGAAGACCACGTCCACAGGGGAGCGGCGGCTCACGTAGTTGTAGAGTCCGCTGCGCATAAAGCCGATCGTGCGCATGGCCTCCGCGAGCTCCGGCACCTCGTACTCGGTGAGCACGAAGTCCAGGGTCTTGGGTTTAATCCTGGCCCCTATGTAGGCTGCAGCGCAGGCGCGGCCCGTGAGCACCGGGTCGTAGCCCGCCTGCGAAAGGTGTCTGCTTACGGCCGCCGCGATCTGCCTGACCGGCATCGCGTTGAAATTTGATGAAATTTTCTTTGGCTGAGGTTTGGGTTTAGGTTTAGGCTTAGGCTTAGGCCGGGCCTTAACCTTAGCCTCAGCCTTAACCTTAGCCTTCTTTTTCAGCTTTCTGACCATGGCGCGCATGATGTCATGGCGCGCAGGTCTTTGCAACAGTCTGCAAACTACCAGAAACAAGCTGATAGTTACTGGTCAAACAAAGGGCGCCCGATGGGCGCCCTTGAGTGCATAAGCTCAATGCGGATCACTCGTAATGAGGAAAGGCCCTGCGGTGGAATACGCTCGCCTTCACGCAGTCGTCGCCGTCGCACCGCACGCTGGGCTTTGACATGCCTGACTTGAACTTTCCGTCTTCCTCGGTCCACTTCGATATGCAAAAATCGTCGTTTGAGTCGTAATTCTTATTGAAGACGTTTTCTTTCGAATCGTCGAAGTCCGCCTCCCAGTAGTGAGAACTGAAAGTTATGCGTCGCAAGTTGAAATCGGGCCAGACCCAGTTGCTCCAATCGTCGCAGGAATGCGAAGAGGTGTCATGGCAGGTGCCTCCGCCCTCGAGCATATAGAGGATGATCTCGGTTGCGCTGAACACCCCGTCGACCTGAGTCGAATCGTCGTTCACTTTCGCATGCTTCGGTGTCAGGGCGCATTCGTACCCCTTGCAGGCGTCCTGGTATTTGGGCGCATCGTGCCTGTCAGGATCGGATGCTTTATCCGGATCTGAGTAGGAAACGCCCCACTTCACCGTAGCAGCCGAATTCTCTTGATAGAAGAGGAAATACCCCTCGTCCTCGTCGTCATAAGCCCTGAAGCTGTTCTGAAAGTGGATCGACACAATGCCGCTCCCGTCAAAATCTTTGGCGTCCGAGTAATAAACATATACGAGCATCTTGCTCAGCGATTCGTCCGGATAAGCCAGTTTGAATTTAGCCTTCAGCTTCGCAGGCTGCTGCGAAGCAGAGCCGTCCTTGATACACGAGTCGACCGCTGTGACGGTGAGGTCTTCCCTGGGCAGCTTGGAGAGGTCGTCCTGGCCCTTGGTGCGCAGCTTGTGCACAGGCAAGGGGCCGCTGTAGGCAAAGTCGCCGGTGAGCCTGAGCACGCCGTCGAGATTCTGCTTCACAGGTCTCCACGTATCGTTGACAGTCATCTTCGGGTAGCGGACCCCCGGGATCTCGTCGAGGACCGCTGTGCCGACTCCTGGGTTGTTGCACTCGTATGGATGCGCCCTCGTGGTGCCTGTCACGAAAGTGTAATGAAATGAGTACGCGTTGCCATCGACGCCGTTATTGATGAATTCAACGACATTTTCATTTGTGTGGACGCCGTAGCCGTACGCCACGGTGTCTATGCAATGCGCGCTGTCCTTGACCTCGCTATTCCAGGTCCATTCCACGTCCCTCGCGGGCCTGTCGCCCCTGAAGGCCTTGAACTCGATGACATGGCCCTTTGAGCCGAGCTCAGGGGATATGGTGTTGTTCTCGATCTGATCCACGTTCCACTCGCCGTTCTTCACGATCTTTATCGTGAGCGGAAGAGTGCAGCTGAGATCGGACAACGGAACATTCGGCCCTATGATCGATTCGATCGAGCTCTGGACTATGACCTTGAAAGAGAGAGAAGCGTTGCCGTGATCGCCGCACTTGTCGGTAGCTGTCAGCGTAACATGATGCTCGCCCGCCACTGCCTGGGTGGGGTCGCCCTTTATCTGCACTGACCGGATGTTGTACTCCACGAGCTCGAATCCCTCAGGCATGTCGTGCGTCCAGCTGAAGCCCTCGCCGGAACCGCCCTTGACCTCGATGAG
>JAFGMW010000028.1 GCA_016927275.1 Pseudomonadota bacterium | reverse complement strand
CCGGTGTTGCCGCAGGCGCCGCCGCCGCGGGTTCGGTCCTCTCGAGGAGCCCGTTGTTCATCTGTCCCGGCGCTGCCGAGAGGAGATCGGCGCGGTGCTGCGCGATGGTGTCGTATATGGACCGCTGCTGCTTCTTGCCGTAGTTCTGCTCTATGAACCGGTTGCGCTGGGCTATCTTGTAGCTAGAGATCTCGCTGAAGTCTGTGGGGTCCCTGAGCACGTACGGCGTTATGAATACCAGGAGGTTGTTCTTGAGCGACTGCGAACTCTGGCTGCGGAAGAGCCAGCCGATTATCGGTATGTCGCCGA
Organism: Pseudomonadota bacterium; assembly: GCA_016927275.1. Lineage (NCBI taxonomy): Bacteria > Pseudomonadati > Pseudomonadota > Pseudomonadota bacterium. The sequence continues at coordinate 12,911 of JAFGMW010000028.1, read as the reverse complement.
GTATCGGCACCTTGCTCTTGTCGTGGGTGACCTGGTCCTCCATGAGCCCGCCGAGGACCACCGTCTGGCCGTCCATGGCCACGACCGTGGTCGTGATCTCGCGCTTGGTCTGGGGCGCCGCACCGGTCGGGCCCGGGTCGCCGGTGAAATTCGAGAGCTTGTGGTGGATCTCCAGGCGCACGGCGTCGCCCTCGCTGATCTGGGGGGTTATCTCGAGCGTGAGCCCGGCCTCCAGGGGCGTGGGCTCGATCGACTGGAAGCCCGTGGTCCCGGACTGGGTGACCTTGTTCGCGTAGATGGTTCGCGTGACCTCGATGGAGGCCTTCTGGTTGTCCAGCGTCATTATGTTGGGCGTGGAGACGATGTTCGCGTCGCGATAGACCTGGAGGAAATTGAGGAACGCCGCGAAAGAGGGTATCGTGAGCGAAGTCGTCCCGCCCCCGCTGGAGGGCACGTCTATCGTCACCGAGTCCCTGGATATGAGCCCCCCAAGGAGCCCCGGCGAGGAGAAGAACGAAGTGTAATCGAAGAGCCCGCTGAGCGCGTTGAAGTCGGAGGAGCCGCTGCTTCCGAAGCCCAGTATCGATCCGGAGCCGGCCCCTCCGTAGCCTGAAGCGCCGTAGCTCTTGTTCTTCTGCACCTCGAGCTCCATGACGACCGCCTCGAGGTAGACCTGTCGGCGCGGTATGTCGAGCTTGGAGATCAGCTCGTCCACCAGAACCCTGTAGTCCTTTGCGGTCGCCGTGATGATGAGGGCGTTGGTGGTCTCGTCGGCGCCGATGCTGATGCCACCCTCGAGCTGGGCCACGGCAGGGCCGGTCTCGACGGCGGCCCCTGCGGCCCCCGCCGCCTTCGCACCGCCCGCTTTCTTCGCCACGGCCGCTGCCCCGCCCGATGCGATGGCCGAGAGGGTCTGCGCGAGCTCCACCGCGTTGGCGTACTTCAGGTAATGCACGTGTATGGTGCCGGATTCGGCCATCTCCAGCGGCTCGTCGAGCTTGTCTATGATCTCGCGCACCTGCTCTATGGCGCGCTTGCTGGCGAGCACGATCAGCGAGTTGGTGCGCTCGTCAGCTATGATCTTGGAGACGTCCTTTATGTCCTCGAGCTGCTGCGCCCTCGCCGCCGCCCCCCTCGCTGTCGCCGCACCCGTGGCCTTGTCGAGCTCGAAGAGGGAGAGCACCGTCTGGGCCACCTGCCTCGCATCGGCGTAGTAGATCGGGATGATCTCTAAAACCTGCTGCGGCCCCTCCTGGTCGAGCTCCTTTATGATCTTCATGAGCCGGTCGATGTTCGTGCCGGAATCGGTGATGATGAGGGTGTTGGTGGCCGGGTACGCGAACATGTTCCCCGACTTGGAGATCAGCCCCTTGATCGCGTTGGACATGTCGAGCGCGCTGATGTTCTTGAGGTTTATGAGCCTGGTGACGTAGCTGTCGGTGTAGGGGGTAGAGTCGACGTGGATCGGTATGGGCGAGCCGGCCGCGTCCTTGAGGCTCACTATCTTTATGATGCCTCCCGGGCCGGTCACCGTTGTGAAACCCGCGACCTCGAGCGCGGAGAGAAACGCCTGATAGGCCTGCTCCTTGGTCATCATCTTCTCCGACATGATGGTGACCTTGCCGCGCACCTTGTCGTCTATGATGAAGTTCTTGCCGGCTGCCTTGCTGATCTGCTGTATGACGTCCTTTATGTCCTGATCCTGGACGTTGAGGTAGACCATCTCGTCGCCGGCCACCTTAGGCTTTGATTCCGCCGGGGCCGCCTCTCCGGGGGGCTGCGCCGCCGCTCCCTCGGCCGCCTCGGGCAGGCGCACGCTCCCCCCCGCCGGGGCCTGCGCAAAGGTATGCCCCGGAAAGGCCGCGACCGCCAGGGCCAGCGCAACGGACGATATCAAATCAGCGTATCTCATATTCAACGGTTGTGGGCTGCCCGCCCCTGATCAGGTCCAGCGATATCTGCTTCTCGTCCTTGAGGGCGCTGAAGATCTCGAATCCCTTTTTTACGTCCAGCTCCATCCCGTTTATCTTCTGCAGGACGTCGCCCCTTCGGAGGCCGAGTTTAGCAAAAATCGAATCACTTTTCACGGAAAGTATTTTCATCCCCGAGACCTTGCCGCCGGAGAAGTTGGGGACCGCCCTGATCTCGGTATAGAGCTTGTCGAGGTTCTGGAGCGCATCCTGCACCTCGCGCTGGTCCACCGTGAACTTGCCGGGTTCTTCCTTCCTTATGAGCGCGCCCGGGGCCGCCTCCTTCGGCGGCGTCGTCGCGGCGATCGGCTCCCTCGCAGGGGGACCGAAGATGCTTGCAGCGCCCATCGGCAGGACCTCCGCATATTCGAGCCTGCCGCTGTTGGTGAACTCTATCCTGTCGGGCTGTATGCGCGTGAGCACGGTGTTCGGCGCGAAGCTCTCCGTGTCCCCCACCGCATACACCTTGGCCCCCGTATCGGCACCCGCCTTACCCCTCCCGACAGCGGGGGCGCCACCCCCGGCTATGGTGGCGGAGGATCTGGCGTCAGTGCCATCCCCCACGACCAGAACCCCCAGGACATTCACGCTGAGGCTCGTGGGCACCGCCTCTCCCGAAGGCCCTGCGACCTCCTCGGCAGCAGCCTCGAGCTCTCCCTCCCCTTCCTTCGAAGGGGGAGTGGAATCAAAGATATTGCGGTCGATGATTATCGCATACTCATCGGCATTTTTCCTGGCCAGCTGTGAAGGGGCCATGTCCGAGGCCTTGAGCATCCCGACCGATTTGGGCATCTCGATGGACTTGGCCAGATAGACGCTGGTCACCTTGGCCAGGAAAAACGCACAGGCCAGGATGCCGAACAGGTCAATAGCCCACGAATACTGACGTATGCCCCCTGCCATTAAAGCAACTCCTTCAAAACTGGATTATACTCAATTAAAAAAACAAAGGAAAACATTAATTTAGGTAGAATTCCTTTTTGGGCCTATGGATGAAAATTTGAAAAGGTCAATGGAATCAAAATAGTAAAACGCGCGCCCTTTCCCAGCTCGCTCTCCACCCATATGCGGCCACCGTGCATCTCTATGAATTTCTTCGCAAGAGCGAGCCCCAGGCCGGTCCCCCCGAAATTTCGTGTCGATGAGCTGTCCGCCTGGTGGAACATGTCAAATACCCGTTCGATATGGTCCGGCGGGATACCTATGCCGTTGTCCTCTACCACTATTTCAACGAGGCCGCCATCCAGCGCAAGATCCTCCCCCTCAAACCTCTCCCTCCAGCCGGCGGTCTCCATCGCCTGCTCTGCGGAGCGGTAGTGCCTTACGCGGGCGGATATCCTCCCCTCGGGCGGGGTGAACTTGTTCGCGTTCGCCATCAGGTTGAGTATCGTCTGCTGGATCTTGCGTTCGTCCCCTGTGAGCGTCGGTATGCCCTGCTCGACCTCGACGGACATGGTCTGCCCCTTCTTCTGAACCAGCGGCGTGAGCGTGGTGGAGACCCGACGCATGATCTCGGAGATCTCAAAACACCTCACGTCGAGCCTCATGCGACCCGACTCTATCTTGGTGAGATCGAGCAGGCTGTTGATCATCTCGAGCAGGTCTGCGGCGTTGTGGAGCACCTCCCGAAGCCCGTCCCTCTGCTCATCGGATATCTCGCCCATCACACCCTCCATCAGCAGCTCTGAAAAGCCGATGATGGCGGTGAGAGGGGTCCTGAGCTCATGGCTCATGGTGGCCAGAAACTCCGACTTGACCTGGTTCGCCTCCTTCAGCTCCACGTTCACCCTGCGCAGCCTGTCGATCAGGATGGCGGCCTCGAGCGACAGGGCGGACTGATTGGCGAACGCCTCCATCGTGGCGAGCTGGGCGTCGCCCACGTACGCATCCCGGCTGAAGCATATCAGCGCGCCGAGCGTCTCCTGCTCCACCACGATCGGCACCACCACGATCCTCTTGAACCCCAGCGCCTCTTTGATCCTCCTGCCCTGCTCCGCGCTGATCACCCCGTCGAGCCCCGCCGCAAGCTCGCTCACTTCCCTGCGGAAGATCACCCTGTGGCGCATGATGTCGCTGGTCACCGGGCTCGCGAGCGCGTCCATGGGGAACTCCATTCCCTCGAGCGGACCCCCCAGTATCTCCTCGACGGCCCGGTTCCTGGGGTGCTCCATCGGCACGTGAAGCCTCGCGACCCCTTTGTCGCGGTCGAAATGGATCATGACCGCACCCTCGAGGCCCAGGCCTTCGAGTACGCCGGAGAGCAGATGGTTTATCACCTCGCGCAGGGCCTGGGCGCTCCTGACGGTCGAGCTCATCCTGTGAAGGGCTGTGAGCTCCCTGTTGCGCCTCTCGAGTATGCGCTCCCTCCTCTGCGAGAAGTAGCTGGCTACCTTCACGGTGTAGACGATGAGCGCGAGCAACGCCGATGCCAGGAGAAAATGCGCAAAGGGGGTGTAGGTCGGGACAGGCAGCCTGTCCCCGTAGTAGATTATCAGCGGCGGTATGACCCCGTAGTGGCACAAGATGAGGAATATCCCGTAGTAGGCCGCGGCCGATGCGGCGACGATCGCAGCCAGATAGTGGTTGTAGAGGATCCCCGCGGTGAGCACATAGAGTATATAGATGGTGAAATACGAGCTGTGAGGGCCCCCTGTGAGGTAGAGCACCGCCGTCAGGGCCGTGAGGTCGGCCAGGAGCTCGACGCTGAAGGAGAGGATGAGTAGCCTGCCCCTCATCACGTTGTAGTAGGCGAAACCGGTTACCAGAAAGGTCGCGGAGACTATGGCCGCGACCGCCTTGGTCTGGTCGAGAACGTCCCGCATGAAATAAAGATAGACCGCCCAGAACCCCAGAAATGCCACAAGCCTCAGCTTTGTCACGAATACGTGGCGGGTGGTGTACTCGGGCAGGATCGATTCAATGAGCGCCGCCCTCTTCTCAGTGGATTTAGGCCCGTGATCCAATCAGATGCCCCTTATTCAAGTTTTGCAGGGTTTTAAAGATACCATGCATGACCGTTTCACGTCAAACTCATAACCCCTTGACTTTGTGCAATAATCCATCTAGAAGCGGCTTCCCCGATCACATGGTAAGGAGTGTTTATTTATGGCCAGAGTCACAGTAGAGGATTGCCTGAGCCACGTGGAAAATCGTTTCGAGCTCGTCCACCTGGCCGCAAACAGAACCAAGCAGATCTACAGGGGTTCGAAACCCCTTGTCAGATGCAAGAACCGCGAGTCGGTCAGCTCACTCCGCGAGATTGCAGAGGGGCTCGTCAAGCCCGCCTTGAAGGGCGATGACGAAACTCCGGACAACAACTGAACGCCGGACAATAGCTGAACGCCGGAGTGGCGGAATGGCAGACGCAGGGGACTCAAAATCCCCCGGGCCTCACAGCTCGTGCCGGTTCAAGTCCGGCCTCCGGCACCATTAATTCAGTGAATAGGGCGCAGGGTGTAGGGCTTAGGGTTGTGAAAAATCCGGATCGATTGTTCCCTACGCCCTAAACCCTGCGCCCTGAGCTTTGCAGTAAAGGCCGAGGTAGCTCAGCTGGTAGAGCAGCTGATTCGTAATCAGCAGGTCGTCGGTTCGATTCCGATCCTCGGCTCATGAGCCCCGTCATCGAGCGGGGCTTTTCTCTGCGAACGATTGCAATGCCCCTGACAAAGAAATGCGCCGGCATTTAATCGATGCCGGCGCAAGTTTCTTTCAGCGCTGACCTTGCTTACTCGGCCTTCTCGCCTTCGACCGGGGCTTCCGGGGCCGGCGGTGGCGGCGGTGGCGGAGTGACCTCTTCCGGCTGAGCTATCTCCGTCTCAGGGGCCGCTGTCTCAGTCGCCTGCTTCTTCTGGCAGCCCAGCCAATAGAGACCGCACAGGCCGAGTGCAACAACTACCGCTAAAAACTTTTTCATCGAATCCTCCTCCTCCCAAATGGGAAAACCTGTTGTCCTGTTATCAAAATTTGCCTGATCTTATACCAGCTTCCGCCGGCCGCGTGCAAGGAAAAACATATGGGGCCTATGCCCTTATGAGCTCCATGAGCCTCCCGGGTGCCAGCGGATTGGCCTCCGCCTCGCCCCTGCACGTGTACCAGCACTTGTCGCACGATACCTTTTTCTGCCGCCGCGGCACGTAGTCTGCATAGTGGCAGACCCTCGGGAGCTCCGAGCACTTCTGCACGTAGCCGTCCGGCGTGACCTGTATCCACCTTAATCCCGCCAGGCATCCGTGGACAGACCCGTCCCGGAAATATACGGGCACCCTCTCCAGATAGTAGTCTGAATTCTTTATATGGCCCAGCTTCCGCTTGAGCGTTCTCACCTCGCCCACGATCCCCATGAGCTGCGTGTAGCGGTCCTGCGCCACCATCCCCCCCTCGTCGTCCCGCTTTAGCGCGCAGTACGCGGAGTAGGAGACCATCGCGCCCCACTCCTTCGCCCGATAAGCGATCGGCAGGATCTGGTCGAGGTTCGACTCCATGATTATGGTGTTGAGCGCGATGCGGTACCCGGCCGCGGTCAGCGCAGGGATGGTCTTTGCCAGATGCGCATAAAGGCCCTTGACCTTGCGCGCCTCGTCGTGCCGCTCGCCGAGGTAGTCCAGGGAGACGCATATCTGGTCCACCCCCGCATCCACCAGGGCCCTGGCCCGCCCCTCGTCGAGCATTGCCCCGTTCGTGATGAAGGCGATGTAATGGCAGTAAGGGCGGATCCCCCTGATGATATCGGCGCAATCCCTCCGCATGAAGGGCTCGCCGCCGGAGATCGAGACGAGCACCGGCCTGAACTTTCTTATGATATCGGCGTAGTCGGCAAGCTCCTCGCTCTCGCCCGCCTTCCAGCACCCGCAGAAGCTGCACCTGGCGTTACATCTCTTTGTAATCTCAAGGTTTACAGAGACAGGCATCCCCCTGGCCTTGCATCGCAGGAAGTACCAGAATCCCCTCAGGGGGCTCGCCACTTTGTGGACGACTTTATCCATCCCGGGTCCGATCCTCTCAAAATGGGCTCCCTGCTATCACACGGCCTCTCCGCCGGTCAAGCACCGCATTTATCCCACTTATAAGTGGGGCCCCGATCCGTGCGCCGCGAGCCAGAATTTGAGGCCCCTTTTTACAGCATCATCGGAAAAAGGGTCCTCAAATTGTGGCGGCCTGCCTGCCGGTAGGCAGGGAGGCGCACCCCGACGCCCGATCCCCGGATCCCGAATCCCGGATTTTTAAATTTTCTTTACAGGTTTCAATGGGTTGTGCTAGTGCTCTCCCCGCCGTTTGCCTAAAAAACGCAGAAAATCTGACCGCAGATACTGATGAAGAACAGCGCGCTGATATATGTCCCCTCGGACACGCCCGAGGCCATGTCGCTTGCCACGGTCAAGGTGGCGGGGGTCCCGCTCATCGTGCGCGGCATCATGACCTTGGCCGAGGCCGGCGTGGAGTGCGTCGCCCTGCTGATCGCCGAATCGCAGCGCAGAAAGATCGAGGAGTTCCTCGAGAGGTACGGCGCATACAGGCTCCCTCGCGTCGAGATCATGGCCTACGACGAGCCCTACCGGGTGAGCCCGACTCTGGCGCGCAGGATAGCAGCCAGAGCGGCGGGGCGGATGCTGATCGTCAACGCGAACCTCATCTTCGAGAAGGAGCTGCTCCGCTGCATGCGCGCCATCCCCCTGAACGACGGCGCGTCCATGCCCTGCGAACAGGGGGCGCACCCGGTGCCGGCGATCGACGCCACGGCCGGGGCTCTCGCCTCGCTCGAGGAGTTCACGGCCGAGATGCCCCGCTCCATCGAGAGCTGCATCCGCCACATCGCGGGTCTCGCCGCGCCGAACGCGGCGAGGCTCTCCGCGCAGAGCAACACCTTCCTGCTGCGCACCGTCAGGGACCGCGCCGTCGCGCAGAAGTCGCTGGCCGAGGCAATTCGCCTCGGCACGCCTGGGCCGGTCGCGCGCCACCTCAACAAGCGCATCTCGCTCCCGGTAAGCCTCCTGCTCTGCAGGCTCTGGATCAGCCCCAACTCGATCACCGCATTCAACATAGTGATCGGCGTGTTCGCTGGCGTATTCGCTGCGGACGGGCACCGCTACTGGGTGATCCTCCTCGGCGCAGCGCTCTTCCAGCTCGCGTCGGTAATCGACGGGTGCGACGGCGAGGTCGCCAAGCTCACCTTCCGATGCACGAAGTTCGGCCAGTATGCCGACACCCTCTCGGACAACCTCTCGCTCGCCAGCATGCTCATCGGCCTGATGGCCGGCTACTGGCGGGCCACCCACTCGCCGGTCGCCTTCGCGGCGGGCGGGATCATGCTGGGGGGGACCGCCCTCACGATATTCTGGATCATGCGGTATCTGAAGAGGAACACCGACTCCGCCAGCCTGGCCACCTTCGACAAGGCCTACCTGCAGAGTCTGTCGGGGCAGCCGCGATGGCTCCTCACCTTCATAAGATACGGCAAGTACACGCTCAAGAAGGACGTCTACTCGTTCTCGTTCCTCGCCTTCGCGCTCGCGGGGGTGCTGTACTGGTGGCTCTTCATAGTGGCGTTCGGCACGACGGTCTCCGCCCTGATACTCACCTACCTCAACGCGCAGGGGTGGCTCGCGTGCCACAAGGGGATGCGATGCCGAAGCCGGTCGCGCACGGAGGTCCAGTCCGCATGAACGCAGACGAGCAGATCGCCCTTGTGTTCGATTTCGACGGCACGATCGTCGACTCGATGAACGCGTTCGCCGACATCGCCGCTGAGGTGATGCCGAAGCGGCTGCCGATCGACGCGGCCGCCGCCAGGGAGAAGTACTTCGAGACCTCGGGGCTGCCCTTCTTCCAGCAGCTCGAGGCGATATTCCCCGGCGACCCGGCCAACCGCGAGACCGCGGAGGAGTACGAGAGGCTGAAGCTGGAGGGCTACTTCGATGAGCCGCTCTTCGACGGGGTCCACGACACGCTCGCGGCGCTGAGAAAGTCGGGGGTGAAGGCCATCGTCTCCTCGAACAACTTCCAGCACCTGGTCGACCGCTTCGTGGAGATGAAGGGGATGCGCTTCGACATGGTGCTGGGCTTCCGCGACGGCTTCGCCAAGGGCGCGGACCACTTCAGGCACATAGAGAGGGAGCTCGGCATCCCCAGGGAGCGCATAACGTTCGTCGGAGACTCGCTGAAGGACGGCGAGCGCGCCGCGGACTGCGGCGTCTCATTCATCGCCAAGGAAGGAATATTCACGCGCGATCAGTTCCAATCGAAGTTCCCGGGCGTGAAGGTGATCAAAGAGCTCTCGGAACTCAAGAATTTGTTTTAACCAGTCACGAGTCACGAGTCACGGAGTCCATATGCACGCTGTGATAATAGCCGCGGGGCTCGGCAACAGGCTGGGCCGGCTCACGAAGGACAGGCCCAAGGCGCTCGTGCCGGTGGCGGGGCGGGAGCTCATACTGCGCACCCTCGACGCGGTCGACCACCCCGTGTTCACCCGGAGGACCGTGGTCACCGGCTACCAGGGCGACATGCTGCGCCGCTTCATCGAGAACACCTGCGACGACGTGGAGGTCGTCCACAACCCGAACTTCGAGGACGGGAGCATAAGGACCGTCGAGACCGTGCTGCCCCTCATCGACGGCGACTTTCTGCTGCTCAACGTGGACCACATCTACCCCCGCAGGCTGATAAGCCACGTGGTGGCGGGCGTGAACGAGCTCACCGCGGTGTGCGACTTCGACCGCAAGCTCGGCCCCGACGACATGAAGGTGAAGCTCGACGAGACAGGCAGGGTGATCGCCATAAAGAAGACGCTGACCGACTACACCGGCGGCTACATAGGGATGACCCACGTTCCGTCGGCATCGCTCCCACCCTACAAGCGCGCGGTCTTTGCGGCGCGCGCGAGGCAGGGCGATGCGGCCGCCGCCGAGGCAGCGCTCGCGTCACTGGCGGAGGCAGAGTTCCCGATCAACGTATGCGACGCCTCGGGCATCGGATGGCTCGAGGTCGACACCCCGGTCGACCTCGCCCACGCCGAGGCGGTGCTCAACGACAACCAGGAGTTCCTCAGATGAAGAGATACATGAAATACGCAAGGTTCGTCTCGCTCGCGCTGGGCGCGGCGCTGCTGACCGCGCTGGTGCAGAAGATCGGCTGGCAGAACATACTCGCGAACGTGACCCAGCTCGGCTGGCGCTTCGTGCCCATACTCGGCATAAGCGGGCTGTGGTACGTCCTCTACACGATAGCCTGGATGCAGTTCCTGGGCCGGATCGGCGACGGCATCGGCTTTCTCGACCTCTTCAAGATCAAGGTCTCGGGCGAGGCGGTGAACACCCTCACCCCGGCGAACTTCATCGGCGGGGACCCGATGCGCATCTACATGCTCAAGAGGAGCTTCGGCGTCTCGCAGGGCGCCGCCTCGGTCGTCGTGGACCGCACCCTCCAGATTCTGGCGGTGCTCATCACGATCCTCCTGGGCGTGATAGTCGCGTTTCTGGCCTTCGACAGCGAGATATCGGACAACATCGCATACGGCGTGCCGATAGCGCTGACCGTCTCCCTCGCGTTCATGGCCTTTCTGCTCGTCCACCAGAGGCGCGGCCTCTTCAGCATGATACTGAGGATCCTGCGCGGCCTAGGCATACGCAGGGAGTTCTCCGAGAAGACGGTCCGCCGCTTCGAGGAGCTGGACAGCCACATAATCGATTTCTACAGCGCGAACCACGCCGGCTTCCTCGCGGCGCTGGCCTGCCACATCGGCGGAAGGCTCCTGGGCGTGTTGGAGATCTACGCGATCGGCCGCGCGGTGAGCGACGAATTCTCCCTCTTCGCGGCGCTGATGCTCTCGGCGCTTGCGCCGATGATCTCCGTGGTCTTCGCCTTCATACCGGGGGCCTTCGGGGTGATGGAGGGGGCGTTCAGCGGGCTGCTCTACCTGCTCCACATCGACCCGTCGATAGGCATCACCATCCAGATAGCCAAGAGGCTCAGGGCCGCCCTGTGGATAGGGCTCGGGCTCCTGTTCCTCGGCGCGCACAACCGCAACAAGGTCTTCGACGAGGAGGGGATGCTGGCCGAGGCGGAGCAGGCGGCCGCGGAGGAGGCCTGAGGCATCGGAGGGGGAGCGATGGATCCTTGCGGGGCACATCCCTGGGAGCGCGACAAGAGGCGGGCGATCGCCGACGTCTGCCACAGGCTCTACGGCCGACGCTACCTCGTCGCCACCAGCGGCAACGTCTCGGTGCGGGACGGCGACGGGTTTCTCATCACGCCCGGCTCCACCCGCAAGGACACCGTGACCCCGGAGTCGATCGTCGCCTGCCGCGCCGACGGCTCGCCGATCGATCCGAGCGCCCACCCCTCCTCCGAGGTCGTCATGCACCGCGAGGTGTACCGCGTTCGGCCTGAAGTCGGCGCCGCCATCCACGCACACCCGCATTACTGCCTCGCCTGCTCTCTGGGCGACATCTCGCTCACAGAGATGCTGCTCCCCGAGCTCGCGATCTACATCGGGCCGGTGCCCTCGGTGCCATACGCCACGCCCGGCACAGACGAGATGGCCGCGACCCTGGACCCGTTCCTCGCCGGGCACAACGCCTTTCTCCTCAAGCGGCACGGCGTGCTCGTGCTGGGCCGCGACCTGCTGGACGCGTACAACCGGCTCGAGCACCTGGAGCACATCGCCAACATCGCCTACCTCGTGAGCTCGCTCGGCACCATCGAGCCGCTGACCAAGACCGAATTGAGAAAGCTCACGTCCCAGGCGAGAAAGCTCGGGCAGCAGATATCGCAGACCCTGCTGGACCTGCTGGAGTGACGCATGCGGAGATTCGGACCCAGATCGATCGCGCTCAGGATCGTGCTCTCATTCCTCAACCTTGCGGCCGCGGTGTCCCTTCAGGTCCTGATGTGGAGAAACGGGCTGTGGGATGAAAAGAGCTGGACCGACAAACCGTGACTGGTAACTCGTGACTGGCTTTAATAAACGGGTTTTTCCAGGTTATCACGCCAGTCACCAGTCACTAGTCACGGTCTTCCTCGAACATCCTCTTGTAGAACGGATCCGCCTCGGCGGCGTCGACCACGCGCTCGGTGATCTCCTCGACCATCCCGCCGTCCACTGTGCCGAGGTTCTCGTCGACCGTGTCCCAGACCTTCTTGCGCACCTTGCCCTTGAGCTCCTCCCGCTCCTGGCCGGCGCCCCCGATCCTCACGAGCCCGTCGAGGCTTTTGCTGTTGGCCCGCATGTACTCGTGCGCAACGTCGACGAGCTTGGTCTCGCGCTTCGCCTTGCGCTCCTCCTCGGAGCCCTGCTCGACCACGTCCGCCCTGTTGCCCGTCTCCGTCACTGAATTGATCCACTTTATCATGGCTCGCTTGCTCCTGATCTGCGGCTCCCTCAAGGCTCATCCCATTTATCGCGGCCCGGGGGAAAATGTTGCGTGGATTTTTCGGGCCGGCGGCTCATGCCCTCAAAAGCGCTTAAAACCGCCCTTCCCGGCCCCTTTACCTTTCGCCTTCCCCCTTTGTTCTTTCTCAGCTTCTCTGCTTCTCAGCCTCTGCCTTTACTTTCACCTTTGACCTTTTACCTTTCACCTCTTTTTCAACATACCGCGACAGCTGCCCCTCGAAGAAGCCCCTGAACGCGTCGGAGGGATCGGCGGCGCCGGTCTCCCTGTGCCCGCGCTCGTGGACATAGACCCGGCGAGCCTCCGCCGGGTTGCCGAAGGCGCGGCGCGCGATGTGGATCGCGGAGCCGTCCCAGAAGCCGCCTATCTTCGCGCTGAGGTCCCTGCCCGTGCGCGAGCTGACCGCCGAAAATATCTTTATGTTCGTGAACTCAGAGAGGCCGAGCGCCCGGTCCACGAGCCTGAAGCTCCCGATCACCGCCCTCTCCGCGTCCGTGAGCTCCTCAGGGGGGACCTCGGTCGTCACGAGCCCCTCGCTTATGACCTCCACGTCCCT
>JAFGMW010000027.1 GCA_016927275.1 Pseudomonadota bacterium | reverse complement strand
TGACCAACTGAGCTACTCCGGAGTATGATATTTTAAAAGAACGCTAAATCTTCCCCAGGCGACGTGCCTCTCTAGCATCCCCTGTGGGCGGTGTAAAGTGCCGGCTGGCGGCTATTTCATGACGTTCGGCAGGCGGTCGATGAACCAGCGGCGGTTGACCATAACCCCGCAGAACCCGGCGAGGGCGACGATCGCGCCGATTGAGTCGGACAGATAGATGGAGCGGTGCATGAGGAACGCCATGCTGATCCCGACGAGGACCTGGGAGATCTGCCTGCGCATCGCCAGGGCGACCAGTGCCGCCAGCATGGGGAGGGTCACGGCGACAGCCTCGGCAAGCATCGGCGCCCCGACCCTCTGCAGCCCTGCTATCATGAGCAGCTTCGGCATGAGCGAATAGACAGCATAGAGGAGGCCGGCCCATGCGATCCAGATGCCGAGGGGTTTCCCGGCGACCCGGGAGGTCATGGGCCTGGCGAGCGATCGGATAAGATGCCTTGCGCGGTCGGACATGCGGCCATGATATCCAGGCGAGACCCCTTTACAAGGAATTAATTCAGCGTATATCCTCGCCGCCCATTCAAACGGAGGGGATATGCCGAAGCTAGAGCAGATACAGAAGAGGGCCAAGAGGATGATGGACGATGGGCTCAAGCTCCTGCGCGCAGGCATGAGCGAGGCCGAGTACATAGCCGGCGCCGCCGCCGAGTCGGCGAGGCTCCACATCGCATCTAGGAGCGACCGCATAGACATCTACAAGGCGCTGCACGAGCTGGGGCTCAAGGTGTACCAGGCCGCCTCGAAGGACCCCGGCCTTCGCGAGGTGAGACTCACCGACGCCATGATGAAGGTGGTAAGCAGGGTCGCGGCGCTCGAGCGCGAGGTGCGCGCCTGCGAGTCCAGGATCTCTAAGCTCACGATCACGAAGAAAGCGGGAAAGGCACATGGCAGGCAGGGCGGCCACAGGGCGGGTCAGTAGGCCAGCTTCACGCCCGCCTCCATCGCGCGGTCGAGCTCCCCGGGCGAGGCGACGAACGCGCCGGAGCCTATGGCGCAGTCCCGAATGCCCATGTCGTCGGTCACCAGTATCACGTCGCAGGGATCTTCCAGCCGTTGCCTCGCATGCCGCCTGAGCAGCCTCTCTATCTCGAAATCGGCGGTTTTGCCCCTCTCAGAGAAGATGACGTCCACGCCGGCGAAACGATCCGTCCCGCCCGGCGAGTCGTGGTCAGGGGGCCTCGCCCCTCCGTCGAACACGACCGTGATATCGAAACCGGTCTTTGCGCCGTACTCCTCGAGCGCCAGAAGGAGCGCAAAACGGCCCTCTTCGAGCCCCTTTTCCTCGGCAGAGAGGAAACGATCGATGCGCCTTATCACGTTGTAACCGTCGACTATGAGCCTCGCCATGGAAAGGAATTTATAAATAGTTGATATCATTTGTCAATTGGTTACATAAGGAGGAGAGAAACCCCGCAACTTTTCCAGGGGAAAGCCGATAATAACATTGTAATGCCACAGGTGTATAGAAAGCGGGGATGCGCGGATGTCTGATGTGAAAGTCGCAAAGAGGGTCCTCGAGGAGTTTGCCGACGATCTCGGACGGCTCACCGACGAGGAGTGCGTCGCGTTCATCGCGGAGGGCGAGCTTACGGATCGTCAGTGCAAGGTCCTTCAGCATGCCCTCGGATACGGCAAGGACTCGTTTCTGATGCCCGCGGAGATCGAGGCGATGAGATCGGCAGGCCTGTCGACCAAGTTCATAAAGGAGATCTCCAACTCGGACGGCAGGAAAGCCCTCCGCATCCGCGCGGCATGGCTCAGCGACTTCTATCTCAAGGCCAATGTCTCCAAAGGGGATCGACTGAAGGCGAGGGCGGAGATCCTCGACATCGGAGCAAACGCGGTGGAGTCGCTGTCGGCGCTGGTGAGGATCCTGCTCGAGGACGACGTGGCGGCGGCGGCGGGTGCAGCCGGCGTCCTGGGGAGATTGGGCCCCGCGGCAAAGGATGCGGTGCCTGCGCTCTCAAGTCTCATAATCGACAAGATGCCGATAACTGCCGAGGCGGAGCGCACCGGCGAGTTCGACCAGAGGGCCATCGCCGTTGGCATTGCCAGGATAAACGCGGTCATCGCCCTGGGTGAGATCAGGGAGGAGAGCGGCCTGCGCGCGCTGATCAAGGCGCTGAGCGACGAATACAAGGGGATAAGGCCATACGCGGCGGAGGCGATAGGAAAGGTGGGCGAGGGGAAGCCGATTCAAGGGCTCATCAAGGGCGCGATCTACGACCTGATCCTCGTGTCCCAGGACGACGATCCCAAACTGAGGGATGCGGTCAAAAACGCCTTCGCGGTGATGAAGATTGAAAGGCCCCTCATCGTCAAGTGGCTCATCGCGATACTGGAAAGCCAGAAGGAGAGCGAGGTCCACAGGGCCTACGCCGCGCGGGCCCTGGGGAGGCTCGGCAAGGATGCGGCGAGTGCGGTGAACTCGCTGAAGGAGATCGTGACCTCGGATCCCAGCATCAGGCTCAAAGAGGATGCGGCCTACGCCCTGGTGGACATCGGCACCGAGGAGTCATTGCGCGCCCTCAAGGCCGCCGGCACCAAGGAGAGCGTCTCGGCGCTGATAGAGGGGCTCTCCTCGGAAAATGTCGGCGTGAGGAGGGCCTGCGCGTTTATCCTCGGGCGGATGGGCAGCGCCTCGGCCGCTGAGCCGATCATCGAGCGGCTCTCAGATCAGGAGGAAGACGAATCGGTGAAGACGCGTTGCGCGGAGGCCCTGGGATACATAGCGGACCAGCGCGCCGTGCCTGCGCTCGTAGCCGCGCTGAGCGCGGACAGCAGCGCGGTGGCCGCCGCCTCGGCGCGCTCTCTCGCGAACATAGGCGCGGAGAACATAGGGAAGTACGCGGACAAGGCGGTTGGCCCGCTCATCTCCCTCTTCAAGCGCAACGAAGTCGATGCCAAGATCGCCTCGGCCCACGCCCTCGGCAAGATCGGCCGGAAGGCCAAGAGTGCCATGGATACGCTTTCGGAGGGGCTGACCCATGCCGATAAAGACGTCTACGAGATGACGACGATAGCGATGATGAAGATAGACGCGCCCAAGGCATACGTCGAGATAAAGGGCCTTGGCCCCCAGTCCATCTATCTCATCCCGGTTCTGAGGAAAGGGTTGGCCAGCGACGACCTGTCCGTGAAACGCGCCTGCGCGCTCCTGCTCTCCCAATATGGAGCGGACGCCTCGAGCGCCGTGCCCGAGCTGGTGCGCGAGCTCCAGTCGGCGACCGGCCTGCTCAGGGAGACCATGATCTTCGTCATCGGCGAGATGGGGCCTTCGGCGAAAGATGCCCTCGATCAGCTGATCGAGATCTGCGAGAAGGGGAATGAAAAACAGAGGGCGGAGGCGATAAAGGCCCTCGCCCGCGTCGACGAGCTGTCCCCCTCCTCGCTACCCCGCATATTGTACGCCCTGAAGGACAGGTCCAAAAAGGTGAGAAAGGCCGCCGAAGAGGCGCTGCGCTACGTGGACGGCGACACCCTTGCATCAAACTTGGTCGCGTGCCTGACGGAAGGAGATACGGACGCCGCAAAGGCCGCCGGCCATCATCTGGCCGGCATGAAGGACTCTGCGGCGAAAGCGGTGCAGCAGCTGCGCGTGGTGCTCAGGGGCGACTTTGCCGAGAGGATGATAATTGCGGCATATGTTCTCGGCGAGATCGGAGGGCCTGCCGCCGAAGCGGCGCCTGAGCTTCTCGCAGCATCAAGGAGCGGCGACGACACCCTTGCGAGGGCGGCCGGGATAGTCATCGACAAGATGCCCGATGACGCGTTGATGCCGGAGCTTGCGAAGATAGCTTTGGACAACGGCCAGGCAGCGGGGATTCGCATCGCGGCGATCGAAAGGCTCAGGACCATAGCGGAGCGAAACGGCGAGGCGGCGGTGGCGCTGGCAGGCGCCCTTGCGGCAAACGACACGGCGATCCGCAAGGTCGCCTTCAAGGCGCTTTACGACCTGGCCGGGAAGGCCAGTCCGGCGGCAGCTGCGCTGCAGGCCCTTTCGGTGTTCGATGACCCGCGGGTGCGGCAGGCGGCGAAGATCCTGATCGAGAGGATCGGCGAGCCGGAGGAGGCGAAACCTGCGCCTGCAAAGCCTGAACCGGCCAAGGGGACATCGGCAACTCCCCCGCTGAGCACCGATCTTGAAAAGCTTGTCGCGGATCTGGGCAGCCCGGATTTCAGCGCAAGGCTCAAGTCCGTTCAGTCCTTGTCCAAAATGAAGGGCGAGGCGGCGAAGGCGGTGCCGTCGATCTCAGATCTCCTCGCGCACGAGGATGCGGATGTGAGGAAGGCGGCGGCGTTCGTGCTGGGTTCGATAGGGCCCGACGCCTCTTACTCTTTGCCGTACCTCTACCGGGCGATGAGATCGGACGAGGATCAGAATGTGCGCATGAAGTGCCAACGATCGATCGACAAGATAGTCACCGACGACTTATCCAAGCAGACGGTGAAGGCGGTCGGCTCGAAGGACCCCTTGATCATGGAGCTCGGCATATACGTTGTTGCGAAGATAGGCCCCTCTGCCGCAAAGGCCACTCCGCAGCTTCTCAAGGCGCTGCAGGGCCCCGATGAGCGAATAGCGGAGATGGCAGCCAGGGCCCTTGGGGCCGTCGGATCCGTCGAAGCGGCAAAGGGGCTGGCTTCCGCCGTGCCCAAGGCAGGCATCATGGCCAGGGTTGCCATCGCGAAGGCCTTGACAGCCATGGGGCCCGAGGCGCAGCAGGCCGCGAGGGTTGTGCTGATCAAGATTTCCGCCGGCAAGGACCCCGACGCCGGGAAAGCGGCCGATTACATATTGAACAAGATCGGACAGTGACTCGTTCGGCCTGAGCCCACCTGTGTCCTTGTCCTGAACCCCTCCATCTGTTATTAATGACCCCTATCATCGGAGCGGCCATGACAAAAAAGATCAGCGTGCACATCAACGGGAAACCCCTGTCGGTTCAGGCCGGAGTCAGGGTCGCGGACATCCTGGACCAGGCCCCGCACACCGGGCGCTTCTCTCCGCTCGGCGCGGTCATAAACAACCGCACCGACGGCCTCTACTACCGGCTCAACACCCCCGCCCATATCGAGACGATCGACCTCTCCCGCCGCGAGGGCATGGACATCTACCGTCGCACCGCGTCCACCATAATGTACGCGGCTATCTCCGAGATAGACCCGGCTGTGAAGGTGGTGGTCGGCCAGTCGATCGCAAACGGCTACTTCTTCGAGGTGCGCGGCAGGGAGGTGGACGACGATTTCGTCCGCGAGGTCGAGCGCATGATGAGGGAGATAGTCAAGTCCGACATATCGATCGAGTCGGAGTGGACCACGGTCGAGGACGCCATAGACAGGTTCACGAAGAGGGGCGACGACTCGGTGGTCAAGCTCCTGTGGCAGCACCGGCAGTCCGAGGTTCCGCTGGTGACCCTCAAGGGTTACTGCGGTTACGCGCACGGCCCGGTCGCGTTTCGCACGGCCCTCATCGACATCTTCAAGCTGAGGAGCTACGAGCACGGTATAGTTCTCGACTTCCCGAGCGACAGCGGGAAGCTCACCGGAAACGAGAGGCCGGAGACCAAGCTGTTCGCGACATATCTCGAGACCAAGAGATGGAACAAGCTCATCGGCACGGAGAACGTGGCCGACCTCAACGAGGCCTGCAAAGGGGGCGCCGTCGCGGACTTCGTCAAGGTCGCCGAGGCCCTCCACGAGCGCAAGATCGCGCAGATAGCGGAGCAGATCGCGTCCATGCCCGACAGGAAGCTGGTGCTGATCGCGGGCCCGTCCGGCTCCGGCAAGACCACCTTCTCCAAGAGGCTCGCGATCCACCTCAGGACCCACGGGATCGAGCCGATCGCCGTCTCCATAGACGACTACTACGTGGACCGCGAGGTCACGCCGAAACATCCGGACGGCACGTACGACTTCGAGTGCCTGGGGGCGCTGGACATCGCACTGTTCAACGAACAGATCGTGAGACTTCTGAACGGTGAGGAGGTGCGCGCGCCGCACTTCTCCTTCCCGCTCGGCAAGCGCGACCCCATAAAGACCAGGAGGATGAAGCTCGGCAAGGTGCAGGTCCTCATGACCGAGGGGATACACGGCCTGAACGACGCCCTCACGCCCAACGTGCCGGCGAAGAACAAGTTCAAGATATACGTGTCCGCGCTAACGCAGGTCTGCCTCGACGACCACAACCGCATATTCACCACGGACACGAGGCTCATACGCAGGCTCGTGCGCGACAGGCTCTTCCGAGGGACAAAGCCCGAGGAGACGATCGCGCGCTGGCCGAGCGTTCGCGCCGGGGAGTGGAAATACATATTCCCCTATCAGGAGAACGCGGAGGTGATATTCAACTCGGCGCTGCCCTACGAACACTCGCTGCTCAAGCCGTACGCGGAGCGGTATCTCGCCGAGGTCCCGCGCGGCCACCCCTCCTTCCTCGAGGCCTCGCGCCTGGTCCGCTTCTTCTCGTTCTTCACCCCTGTGCTCGAGATGGAAGTCCCGGGCAACTCGATCATCCGCGAGTTCATCGGCAAGAGTGCGTTCAAGTACGGATAGAGGCTGAGAAGCTGAAAGCTCAGAAACTGAGAAGCGAAGAAGTTCAGACGCACCGATTTGACGGAGCGGCTCAGCGTGCTCTTCTCGCTATCCCTCCTCGCCTCAGACGCCGTCTCGTCGGGGGCTTTCGTCGGCCGGTATTTATAGGCTGCTGAATCCGGCCTCCTCGAGCCACGCTGCGAAGAGCACGTTGAGCCGCTCCGCTTAACTGTGTACTCGTTTTTTCTTCCGGGCCTCGATGACCTTCAGGTTCCCGCGCAGCCCGTAGTCGAAGGGCCG
>JAFGMW010000026.1 GCA_016927275.1 Pseudomonadota bacterium | reverse complement strand
CCTTAACCTTAACCTTAGCCTCAACCTTCTTTCCCTCAACCCTGAGTCCCTTCAGCGCCTCGAAGCTGCCCTTGTGCCCCTCCGGCGGGCAGCCGCACGGGCCGTCGTTGAGGTTCTTGCCGCAGCGCTGGCAGAGTCCGCGGCAATCCTCGCTGCAGAGGTGCCGCATGGGCTGGGCGAGCGCCAGCTGCTCCCTCACCACCTCGCCCAGATCGAACCTGTCGCCCTCGTAAAATGAGAACTCCATGTCCTCGGCGACCAGCTCGACCTCCATCTCCTTCTCGAGCCTGCGCTGCCTCTCGCTCTCGTAGAGCGGGGCGAGCACCTCGTGTATGTGGACGCTGCGTGCGTCGTCGTACTGCGCCAGGCAGCGGTCGCAGGAAGGATGCGAGACGGTGTCGATCTCCCCGTCCACGTTCACGTTGCCGTCGACCCTGCTTATGTGCAGCTTGAGCCTCGCGCCGCACCCGGCGTCGCACGCATCCCCCAGGGACTCCTTCAACGCCTGTGCGAGCCAGGGGTCGTTCGCCGTGGCCGAGATATCGAGCCCCTCATCGGGTATGTCGTCTATGAGGATCTCCATCGGGCCCCGTCCCTAACACATCTCCGCGCCGCTGCCGGCGTCGGCCGGCGACGCCGGCTGCTCGCCCGCGCCCGAGAAGACTATCCTGCTGATGCGGTTTTTCCCGTCCACGAAGACCTTGCGCGCCGTGAAGCCCGTGAGCTCCGACTCGTCGTAACGGGCGAAGCTGCCCACGATCACCCTGTCGCCCGTGGTCACGAGGTGGGCCGCCGCGCCGTTTATCGCGACGATGCCGGAGCCGCGCTCCCCGGGGATGGCGTATGTCGTGAGCCTTGCGCCGTTGGTGATGTCCCAGACCTCGACCTGCTCATACTCGACGAGGTCCGCCGCCTCCATGAGGTCGAGATCCAGGGTGATCGACCCCTCGTAGTCCACGTTGGCGTCGGTCACCGAGGCGCGGTGTATCTTTGATTTGAGCATCTGCCTCTGCATGGCGGGCGACCCTATAACGACAGGCAAGTCACTGTCAAGCCAAGGATTAGCCTTAACTACTTAAAGTCGTTAGTGAAATCGACATCATAACCCTTTGATTTTACGAAGGGGGGTAGAGACCTCAGCCCTTGCCTTTTTGAGGGCAGGGTGTTAGGTGCGGCCGGATATGACAGTGGATTCCCAAGGGAAAAGGCCCCCGGGCAGGACCGTGATATTCGGCTTCGGCTCACAGGGCAAGGCGCAGTCGCAAAACCTCCGCGACAGCGGCGTCGAGGTCATGGTCTCCCTGAGGAGGGACAGCCCCCGCGCCGTGCAGGTGAGAGAGTCCTCCCTCGACCTGATAGAAGACCCGGCGGAGGCGGCGGCGAAGGCCGATACCGCGGTCCTGCTCATCCCCGACTCGGAGCAGCCGGCGTTCTACAGGGAGGTTCTGGAGCGGAGACTCCCGCGGAACGCGGCCCTGGTCTTCGCGCACGGATTTGCCGTGCACTATCGCCGCATCGTCCCCAGGCCCGACCTCGACGTAATACTCGCAGCGCCGCTCGCCCACGGCGAAGCGGTGAGGAGGGAGTTCTGCGAGCTCGGGGCGGTCCCGTGCGTTTTGGCAGTGGCGCAGGACGCGAGCGGGAGGGCGAAGGATCGAGCGAGGGGATACGCCCGCGCCGCGTTCGGCAGGGGGCAGGTCATAGAGTCCACCTTCGCGGAGGAGGTCGAGACCGACCTCTTCGCCGAGCAGGCGGTCCTCTGCGGCGGGATGCCGGAGCTGGCGAGGGCCGCGTTCGACACGCTCTGCGACGCCGGCTACAACGAATCGATAGCGTACGCGAGCTGCATGAGGGAGCTGCGCGCCATAGTCGAGCTGATGTGCAGAGATGCGATCGCGGGGATGCTCGGGAAAGTGAGCGCGACCGCCGCCTACGGGGCTGCGACCCGCGGGCCGAGGATCATAAACGAATCGGTCCGCAGGAAGCTCGGGGTGATCCTCGCGGAGATTCGATCCGGCTCCTTCGCGAAGGAGCTGTGCTCCGAGGCCGAGTCGGGGTTTGCAAGGCTCAGGCAGGAACTCGCCGAGCGGGCGGGCCACAGGATAGAGGAGGTCCACAGGGGCTTTTGCATCGGCGCCCCGGGGCCGGGGAAAAAGGGGAGCAGATGAAGAGAGAGCCGGCGGTGGCAGGTCAGTTCTATCCCGGAACCAGGTCGTCGCTCGAGGCGGAGCTCGCACGATACCTCAAGTCGGAGGCGAAGCCGAAGAAGGCACTGGGCGCGGTGGCGCCGCACGCGGGCTACGTGTACTCGGGCGCGGTGGCGGGCAAGGTCTTCGCCGGCGTCGTGGTCCCCGAAAGGTGCATAGTGCTCTGCCCCAACCACACCGGCCAGGGCGCGCGAGCGGCGGTCTGGGCGCGAGGCAGCTGGTCCATCCCCACGGGAGATATCCCGGTGGACGAGAAGCTGGCGCAGGCGCTGCTCGAGTCGTGCAGCGACCTGAAGGAGGACCCGACCGCACACCTGGGCGAGCACTCCCTCGAGGTCGAGCTGCCCTTTCTGCTGGCCAGGCAGCCTGCGCTCTCCATAGTGCCCATCTGCATCTCCAGAGCCGATCCGGCGGCGCTCTCCCGAATCGGCGAGGCGATCGCGAAGGCGATACGGGCCGCGGGCGGGGACATACTCATCGTCGCGAGCACCGACATGAACCACTACGAGAGCGACGCGCGCACCCGCGAGAAGGACAACCTGGCCATAGAGAAGGTGCTCAAGCTCGACGCCGAGGGCCTGGTGGACACCTGCGCGCACCACAGGATATCGATGTGCGGGGTGCTGCCGACCGCGATCCTCATCCACGCCTGCCGCGCCCTTGGAGCGAAGAGAGCGGAGCTCGTCGCGCACGCCACCTCGGGCGACGTCTCGGGAGACAGGGGTTCAGTGGTGGGATACGCGGGATTCATAGTCGATTGAGGAGTCCACGGCGCATGCCGCGTTCAAGGAGCGGTCGCAACACATACTTCGAGGGACAACCCGATGAAACCCAGAGTGAGATTCGCACCTTCCCCCACCGGCGCCCTGCACATAGGGGGCGCCCGCACCGCGCTGTTCAACTGGCTCTTCGCCAGGCACACCGGCGGCACGTTCCTGCTCCGGATCGAGGACACCGACGTCGAGCGCTCCACGAAGGAGTTCGAGCAGTCGATACTCGACGGGTTGAGGTGGCTCGGCATGGACTGGGACGGGGAGCTCGTGTACCAGTCGCAGCGCATGGAGCTCTACAGGGAGCATGTGCAGAGGCTGCTCGACGAGGGCAAGGCCTACAGGTGCACGTGCTCTCCGGAGGAGCTGGAGGCGAAGCGCCAGCAGGCCATGGCCGAGGGCAGAAAGCCCAAGTACGACGGCACATGCAGGAACGGGCCGGCGCACCCGGGCAGGCCGGCGGCGGTCAGGTTCAGGTCGCCCGAGCAGGGGTCCACCTCGTTCCACGACATCTGC
The DNA here is from genome assembly GCA_016927275.1 of Pseudomonadota bacterium. Taxonomy (NCBI): domain Bacteria; kingdom Pseudomonadati; phylum Pseudomonadota; species Pseudomonadota bacterium. The sequence continues at coordinate 16,905 of JAFGMW010000026.1, read as the reverse complement.
AGGGGCACCATCACCTTCGAGAACTCGGAGCTCGACGACCTCATAATAAGCCGCAGCGACGGCACCCCTACGTACAACTTCACGGTCGTGGTGGACGACGTGACCATGCGCATGACCCACATCATCCGCGGCGACGACCACATCAACAACACCCCGAGGCAGGTGCTGCTCTACCAGGCGCTCGACTACCCGATCCCGGAATTCGCCCACCTGCCCATGATCCACGGGCCGGACAGGAAGAAGCTCTCGAAGCGCCACGGTGCGACCTCGGTCATCGAGTACCAGTCCATGGGCTATCTCCCGGACGCGATGGTCAACTACCTCGCGCGGCTGGGGTGGTCGTGCGGGGACCAGGAGATTTTCACGCGCGACGAGCTGATCGAGAAGTTCGACCTCGTGAGCGTGGGGTCGTCGCCCTCAATCTTCGACATGGAGAAGCTGGGCTGGGTCAACTCGCAGCACATGGCCAGGCAGAGCGACGAACGCATAGCAGACATGACGGCGCCGTTTCTCGAGGGCATGGGCCTTTCGATGAAAGACCGCGGCTATTCGGAGCGCGCCCTCGCCTCGGAGCGGGAGAAGGCGAAGACGCTCAAGGAGCTGGCCGAACTCTCGGCCTTCTATTTCCGGGAATCGGTGGAGATAGATCCCAAGGCGGGCGGAAAATGGCTTGCGGGCGAGAGCGGAGCGCGGCTCAGGAGGATGCGATCGGAGCTCGCCGGCCTCGACGACTGGAGCGAGGGCCGGCTCGCGGCCCTCTTCGAGAGGATGCTCGCCGAGCTGGGCTGCAAGATGCTGGATCTCGCGCAGCCGATCAGGGTCTCGCTCACCGGCTCGACCGCGAGCCCCGGGATATACCTCGTCCTGTCGATCCTGGGCAGGGAGCGCTCGCTGGCGCGCATCGACGCGGCGCTGGCCGCGCACCCCGCATGAGCGATCAATTCGGCATCAGTAGACTTTGAGGGCGATCACCCGCATCCCGTGGGAGGTGACGGAGGCGTCGAACCCCACGGTCGTGCCGGGCTTGAGGTATCTCGGGTCCCCTGCGACAGCCCCCTGGGCGATATTGAATGGGAGGAGGTCCCCCTTCGGGGTCCTCAAGGTCCCCTCGCCCTGGAGTGAATGATAGGAGACGACCGTCGCCTTGGCGAAGAGGTCGTTCTCGTCCACCATAGCCTGGTGAACGGCCGGCTCGTCGCCCTCCCCGGGCAGCGGCAGCCAGTTGGCCGGCCTCTCCTTAACTCTTTGCGCCTGCAGTGTCATCCGTTCCCCTCTCAGCGCATTTCAGGGGGTGCACTTTACCCGTTCGGAGCCCCTCTGGAAACAAAAAAAGGATTTCCGACCGATCCTACCGGTCTTTTATGAACTCGCCGGTCCTCGAGTCGTAGCGATAGCTCTTGCCGGTCTGCCGGTGCGTATAGGTGTCGCCCTCCGCGGTCCAGCTCCCGTCGCTCACCGGGGCGTCGAGCACGTTGCCGAAGCAGCAGCTGCCCGCGGCGTCGAGCGAACTCGGGGGCTCTCCGCTGCCGCCGCTCATGAGGTCCCTGGCCCGCGCGAGGGAGATCCCGGCACGGACCGCCTGGGCCTCCGCCTCGCGAATCGCCTCCCTGGAATCGCCCGAGAGGGCGATAAACCCCGGCAGTGCGTAGACCGCTATGATCCCGACGATCGCGATCAGAAGTGTCAGTTCGATGAGAGTGAAACCGTGCCTATTCATGGGGCCTCCTCCGAGTCACCATCTTTCGTATCCGGGGGTGGAGCTAAAGACCCAGCCGCTCTCCCTTCTGTACAGATAGGGGTTGCCGAAAGGGTCCACAAGCCCTCCATCCTCCAGCATCCCCTGCGGATGCAGAAACGGCCTCTGCTCCCCGCCGGTCTCGTATCCAGAGCGGAAAAGATCGGCCAGCGCATCAGGGGTCGCCCCCCTGACCGCGATGTAAGCCAGCACCGAGGAGCGAATAGCGGACAGCTCGCTCGCGAGCACCCTGCCCTTCTCGAAGTCGGCGCGGGCCGCATAGAAGCTGATCGAGATGGCGAGAGATGCCGCCACCGCGGCCGCCACCGCGAAGACCTCGAACGGAGACCTCCTCAACCTCTTCATGCCGACCTCGTCGCCGGCGCCTTTCGCGCCGCACCCGATCACTATTAGCAGCCCGATCGATCCAGGTCAACGCGCCAGAGGATTCGTACCGTCCGAGAACCTTTGGCTTGATCGTCGCCCGTTCTTCAGATATCCATGCATATCGGAACAACAACAGACCAGAACGGGGGACAAGATGGCTCTTCAGCTCAAAGACCTGCTGGGCAAGGCGATCGCCGACAACGCGAGCGACCTGCACATCAACGCGGGGGCGCCGCCCCACATGAGGATAGACGGATCCCTTCTGCCGGCCTCGGAGGAGCGCCTCTGCGCCGAGGATGCCAGGGAGCTCTGCTACCAGTGCCTCAACCAGGAGCAGGTCATGAAGCTGGACTCGCAGCGCACCATCGACCTCTCGTTCAGCGTGGGGGAGATCTCAAGGGTCCGGGCCAACCTCTACTGCTCCCTCGACGCGGTCGCCGGCGCCTTCCGATTGATACCGTTTGAGATCCCTGAGCCCTCTGAACTGGGGATCCCCGACTGCATGCTCAAGACGACCGAGAAGGCGCAGGGGCTTGTGTTCGTCGCCGGCGTGAGCGGCTGCGGCAAGTCCACGAGCCTCGCCGCGATGATCGAGAAGATAAACCGCGAGCGCCGCGCCCACATCATCACCATCGAGGACCCCATCGAGTACATCTACACGCAGAAGAACTGCATAATAAACCAGCGCGAGGTGGGGCAGGACACCCCCGCCTTCCATAGCGCCTTGAAGTGCGCCCTGCGGGAGGACCCCGACGTGGTGCTCGTCGGCGAGATGCGGGACCTGGAAACCGTGCAGGGCGCGATGACGCTGGCCGAGACCGGCCACCTGGTCTTTGCGACCCTGCACACCGGCAGCGCGGTGCAGACCGTGGACCGCGTCATCGATGTCTTCCCTTCCCACCAGCAGCCTCAGGCGAGGGCCCAGCTCTCCTCGATACTGGAGGGGGTCTTCTGCCAGCAGCTCATCCCCCGCATCGGCGGGGGGAGGGCCCTGGCCGTGGAGGCGCTGCTGCCCGACTCCGGCACCCGCAACATGATCAGCGAGGGCAAGACCCGCCAGATCACCGCCGAGATGAGGACGGGCCGGCGGGGGGCCGAGATGTTCACCATGGACCAGTCCATAGCGGGGCTCGTCAAAAGAGGGGTCATCGAACAGAAGGAGGCCAGGCGCCGATCGATCAGCCCGACCGACTTCGACGCAGCGCTGCGCTGAGCCGCTGCGGCGCGGTTTTCGGGCGATTTGGGCCCTTTACAACCGTTTCAGCTTTCTGCTAGTGTCTGCCCGGTCAAACCAAACACCAAGGAGCGGGATGCATGTCAGGTCACAATAAATGGTCCACCATCAAGCACAAAAAGGGGGCCGCAGATGCCAAACGGGGAAAGCTTTTCTCGAAACTCATCAAGGAGATCACTATTGCCGCACGGCTCGGGGGCGGTGATCCGGATGGCAACCCCAGGCTTCGCACCGTTCTCGACAAGGCGCGCCAGGCCAATATGCCCAATGACAACGTCGCCCGCGCAATCAAAAAAGGCACCGGGGATCTCGAAGGATTCACATACGAGGAGATAACCTTCGAGGGCTACGGGCCCAGCGGCGTGGCGATGCTGGTCGAGACCACGACGGACAACCGCAACCGCACGGTAGCGGAGATGAGGCACCTCTTCGCAAAGATGGGCGGCAACCTCGGCGAAGCGGGCTGCGTGGCCTGGATGTTCACTAAGCACGGCGTCATCACCTTCGACAAGTCGGTGGGGGAGGAGAATCTGATGGACGTCGCCCTCGAGGCAGGGGCGGAGGACATAAAGGACGAGGAGGACATCCTCACCGTCACCACGGACCCGGGCTCATTCGAGTCGGTCAAGAAGGCCTGCGAAGACGCGGGCCTCAAGTACATCGAGGCGAACATCAGCATGGTCCCGCAGAACACCATCAAGCTCGACCGGAACGCGGCCGAGAAGATGCTCAAGCTCATGGACGCGCTCGAGGACCACGACGACGTCCAGAACGTGTACGCAAACTTCGACATCGACAGCAAAACGATGGAAGAATTGGCTTAGTCACCAGTCACCAGTCATCAGTCACGGTTTTTATGCGAGTCCTAGGCATCGATCCAGGGAGCAACGTCACCGGGTACGGCATCGTCGAGGGCCGGGGGATCTCGCTGACCCACATCGACAACGGCATAATAGCGCCAAAGGCCGATCTCCCTCTTCCGCAGAGGCTGCTCTGCATCCACTCGGAGCTCGTCTCGCTCATCGGAAGACACAGCCCTGACGCGGTGGCCATCGAGAACGTATTCGTCGCGAAGAACGTGCGCAGCTCGCTCATGCTGGGGCATGCCCGCGGCGTGGCCATGCTGGCCGCATGCCAGGCGGGGCTCGACGCGGCCGAATACACACCTTCGCAGGTCAAGGGCGCGGTCACAGGCTCCGGCAGGGCGGACAAGGGGCAGGTCCAGCGCATGGTCCGCGCGCTGCTCGGGCTCCCCGAGGTGGCGGCCGAGGACGCGTCGGACGCCCTTGCGGTGGCGATGTGCCATTTGAACTCGGCGGGCCTTGCGGAGAGGATAGCGAGGGCTAAGGGATGATAGTCCAGCTCAGCGGCACCCTCACATCAAAGGAGCCGGGCCACTGCGTCATCGACGTGGGGGGCGTGGGGTACGGCCTGTGCATCTCGCTCACATCGCTCGGCCAGCTGCCCGAAGCGGGCCAGAAGGCCAGCGTCGCGGTGCACACCTACGTCCGCGAGGACCAGCTCTCTCTCTACGGGTTCACGACGGAGGAGGAGCGCACCATCTTCAGGAAGCTCATCAGCATCTCCGGCATCGGCCCCAAGATCGCCCTGGCGGTCCTCTCGGGGCTGACGCCCGAAGGCATCGTGGCGGCGGTCGGAACCCGCGACCACGCGAGGCTCGCGACCATACCGGGCATCGGGAAGAAGACCGCGGAGCGCATGGTGGTGGAGCTGGGCGACATGTTCGCGCGCGAGATGAGATCGAGGCCGCAGCACGGCGCGGCGGGTCCGGCGGTCTTCGCCGACGCGCTCTCTGCGCTCACGAACCTGGGTTACCAGAGGGCGCACGCTGAAAACGCCTTGAAGAAGGCTGCCGTTTCGGAGGAGATGAAGGTCGAGGATGCCATAAAGGCCGCCCTGAGGGAGCTCTGCAAAGCATGAGCGCCGATAGAAACGACGCACTCGCACCCATCCAGCTGGCCGACGAAAGCACGGTCGAGGCGGGGCTTCGGCCCCGGACGCTCGCCGAATACGTGGGGCAGGAGCGCGTCAAGGAGCGCATCGAGCTCTTCATCGAGGCGGCGCGCGCCCGCGGCGACGCCCTCGACCACGTGCTCTTCTCGGGCCCCCCCGGCCTGGGCAAGACCACGCTCGCCAACATCATCGCCAAAGAGCTCGGCGTCGAGATCACATCCACCTCGGGCCCCGTGATCGAGAAGCCGGGGGACCTCGCCGCCATCCTCACCAACCTCAAGGAACGCTCGGTCCTGTTCATCGACGAGATCCACCGCCTGAGCAGCGTGGTCGAGGAGATACTCTACCCCGCCATGGAGGACTTCAATCTCGACATACTCATCGGGCAGGGGCCGTCGGCCAAGACCGTAAAGCTCGAGCTGCCGCACTTCACCCTCGTCGGGGCGACCACGCGGGCCGGCCTCCTCACCTCCCCGCTGCGCGACCGCTTCGGCGTCACGGCGAGGCTGGAGTTCTACCCTCCCGAGGACATCACGAAGATCGTGCTGCGCTCGGCGGGGATGATGTCGGTGACCATCGACCCGGAGGGGTCGATGGAGATCGCGCGGCGCTCGCGCGGGACTCCAAGGATCGCAAACCGGCTGCTCAGACGCGTTCGCGACTACGCGCAGGTCAGGGCGTCGGGCCACATCGACCGCAGGGTGGCCGATGACGCGCTGGCCATGCTCGAGGTGGACGAGAGGGGCTTCGACCACATGGACCGCACGATACTGCGCACCATAATAGAGAAGTTCTCCGGCGGGCCGGTCGGCATCGAGACGATCTCCTCGGCGATAAACGAGGAGAAGGACACCATCGAGGAGGTCTACGAGCCCTATCTCATACAGTGCGGCTACCTGAACCGCACGCCGAGGGGGAGGATGGCGACCCCGCTCGCTTACGAGCACCTGGGTCTGGCCGCGCCGGCGGCTGATCAGGGCAACTTCTTCGACAAATGAACCGCTCGATACCGGCAAAACTCCTCTCGCTCCTCTGGCTGGCCTCGCCGATCAGGCTCGCCGTCTCCCTGGCCGTGCTCGCCCTGTTCCTCTTTCTCGTGCTCGGCGACAAGGGGATCTACCAGTTCAGGCAGCTCATGGAGATGAAGCAGAGGCTCATGGCGGAGCGGTCGGGACTCAACGAGGAGATAGACCGGCTGACGCGGCAGAAGGCGCTGCTGGCCGATCCCAAGAACCTGGAGCCGACAATCAGGACAGAGCTGGGCTACATAAAACCGGGTGAGATACTCTTCGAGGAGAAGCCGGCGGAGGAGGCCGGGGAAAAGGCTACAGGGGCACGGTGAAGGTGCCTATCTTGATCGAGGGGCGGCCGAGCTTCCCGGTGATCGACAGGGGATAGCTGCCGTCCTCCTGTTTCTGAGAATTCACGATGAACAGAAATGGCAGCGCCTCGCCGAGCTTGTCCGACGCGGTGAAGCCGCCCTTCAGGTTGAGCCTGTAGTTGTCCACCGCAGCGGCGAGAAAGACCTTGCCCTTCAGATCTATCCCCAGGTCCCCGCCTGAGAAGGTGAACTGCTCAAGCGTCGCGGCCCCCTTCCCCACCGAAATCCTGATGCGCGAATCCTTGCCCTTTGCCAGGACCAGCTCCGGCACGTCGAGCGAGATGTCGCCCAGATTGAGGCTCGATTGAGCGATCCTTATGTCCCTGAGGGCCATGGTTATCTCGCCGGTGCTCCTGACCGGCTGCTGCCGGTTTAGCTCGAGCCGCGCCTCGCCGCTGATCCTGCTCGGGATGGTGAGCCCGGTGCGCTCTTTTATGAGGGGTATGGAAGACAGGTCCAGATCGTCCACCTCGATCTCGAGAGACGTGGTCTCGTCGCCTATCTTCGCATAGCCGTAGACAGAGCCCTTGGGCATCCTGACGTCGAACGTCACCCTCCTGCTCCCGAAGATGAGCGGGACGAGGGCGGCGCGCGCTGTGGCGCGTTTGACCTTGATGAGCGGCACGAGTCCCGACGGCCCCGGCCCCTCGACCGAAAGGCCCTCCACCTCCACCCCTGTGATCCAGTACGGCTCGAGGCTTTTGGCCGAGACCTGCACCCCCCCGCCGATCTGCTGCTCGATCTCGCCGAGGATGCGATCCCTCAGCGCGTTGTAGGGAAAGACCCAGTAGAGGAACAGTGCGTACGAGAGGGCAAAGGCCGCGAGGTACGCCATGTACTTGAATATCCTGGGCATCAGAGACCTTCCGTGGCTCCCTCCAGGAGCCTGTACGTGGAGACCGTCATAGACGCGTCCATCTCCTGCTTGTTGTCGTACCTGGGCTTCATGCTCAGCGTCTTGAGCCTCAGCACCTTGTCGGGGTCGTTCTCGATGTCGAAGATGAAATTGATGAGAGGCTCCAGCGAGACGCGCTTTATGCTCACATCCACCGCCTGCTCCTCGAACACGTCGGAGGGGGGCGTCGACTTGGCCTTGAGCGAATCGATCTTCTCCTTCATCCCGTGCTTCTCGGCGAGAGACTCGATCGTGGTGGAGAGCGAGGTGTCGAACCCCCCGGATAGCGCCTGCTGGAGGCCGGAGAGGGACGCCCTCTTGGCGTTGTAGGAGTCGATGCTTCGCATCACCTCCCTGAACTGCTTCTTCCCCTGCTCCACCTCCCTCTCGATCCTGCCTATCCTGCTCGAGGCCACCGTCACCGGCAGGACTATGACCAGGAGCAGGGCCAGCACGGCGCCTACGAGCGCGAACGTCTGCTCCCTCGGGCCCATGGCGAAGTAAGCCCTGTAGACGCTCTCGATCTTGAGCTGCTTGAGATCTATGGATCCGAGCTTCAGCACCCCCTCACTCCCCCTTCCTCGCGACATCCATCGACATGGTGAACTTGACCTCGCCCTTGACGCCCTTTCGAACGTTGCCCGAGGTGACGTTGATGAAAAAACCCGATTTCTCCAGCGCCTGCCTCACGGTGTCGACTGTCTTGAAGTCGGAGACAACCCCCTCCATCGTCACACGGTCCGCGGAGATGTTGAGGTCGACGACCTCGACCGAGAGATCCTCCCGCGGGGGCATCAAGAGCGAAAGTTCCTTGAGGACGTCCAGCGGCGAGGCGGCCACGAGGTTCGAGAGCTCCTCCATCCGAAGGTCGACCTCCTGCTCCCTGCCCTTCACCAGCGCGATGGCTGCGGTGGGGGTCCTCGCGCGCGCCGCCGCTGCGCCCGGCACCGCCTGGCGGACCAGCGCCACCACGTCGCTGCCCATCCTGTCCAGCTGGCGCTTCACCGAATAGTATTTGGCGGTGAAATTGATGAGAGCGAGGAAGACGATGATGCCCGCGATGAACCCGATCTTCCTGATGTTGCCGCCGAACTGCTCCACGTCGCCCTTGAACGCCAGATCGCCCTGGCGGAGGTTGATGTCCGCGCCGGTCCCGGCTGCGGCCCTCAGCGAAAGCGCCAGCGCCTGCGGGATCACGTGCCTGTGTGCCTCAGCCCGGTCCAGGCGGCTGAAGTGGAACTCGCTGCAGCTCAGAAACGCGACGTTGAGCTTGAGCGCGTCGGAGAGATATCGGTCCAGGCCGGGGAGACGCGAGGTGCCGCCGCAGAGATATATCCCCTCGACCGGGACCCCCTCGGTCTCGTGGTAGGTGAAGAGGGTCTGCCGCAGGTGAAGCATTATCTCCTGCATGACCTGGACGATGGCCTCGGAGACGCCGCGGGATATCTCGTCGACCACCTCCTCCCCCGCCAGGGGCAGATGGCCCATCTCGATCTTGAGCCTCTCCGCCTCCTCGTACGGGACCGACAGCCTCTCGGATATGGCGGCGGTGACCGCCTTGCCGGCGATGGAGATCGCCCTCACATACCCGAGCCCCTTCCCCCTCCCTATGGTGACGGTGGTCTTGGTGTGCCCCATGTCGATTATGGCGTACGCGCCCTCGGGCGGCACCATGCCGAGGTTCACGAGCCCGATGTAGTCCACCCCGTCCACGCTCACGTATCGCGGGTCGACGTCCACGGTCGAGAGCATGGTCAAAAGCTTCACCAGCTCCCCCTTCTGGACGTAGACCGCCATGACCCGCGAGGCGTCCTTGCTCTGCCAGGCGGTGGTGTAGTCGAGGACTATCTGGTCCATCTCGAAGGGGATGAACGACTCGATCTCGAAGTGGACGGTCTGATCGATCTTCTTGGAGCTCGAAAACGGAAAGGTGAGGAGCCTGGAGGTCACCTTCTGCGAGGGGAACCCGATCGAGGCCACGTCCCAGTGGAGGCCGTAGTCGTCGATCATCCCCTGGAGGGCGATAGCGGTGGATTCCTCGGGGCTCAAAAGCTCGTTGTACTGTATGCGGCGCTCGTAGAACTCCGTGAAGGCGAACGAGCGGAAGCTCCGCTCGATCACGGCGACCTTCACCGCGTAGCTACCCAAGTCTATGCCTATGATCCTGTGTGGCATGTAATCTCACCCGGTGCGCTTTCCATTAATAACACATGCCGGCTCCCCAAGAAAACCACAATCAGTACACCCGCCAATAGAGGAGCCTCCACTTGGAGGGCTCACCCCCGGAGGTGTCCACGACGGCCTTGATCCTCACGGTGATCTCCCCCACCTGCCCGCCGAGCTTGAGCGAAAACACCTTGCTCTCGGTGCTCACGAAAGAAGCGAACGGCACCTGTACGGTCGCTCCTGTCTGCCCGCCGCTCAGCTCCCCGACCGCGGCGGCCATGGCGGTGTTCATCTCGTTCTTGAGATCGTCCCCCGATTTGCCGGAAGCGCAGGCTTCGGCTATTGCCGACAGGAGCCGCTCCATCTCGGCCGGGTCCTCCAGCCTCATCGGGGGGATCTCCGGGTTGGCGTCCAGGTACGCCCTTATGACCCCCTGCACCACCTCCTCGCTCGCCGTGCAGACGTTGACCCCGGCGCCCCCGTATATTGTGAAATAGTCCATCATCGGGCCGAACCAGTCGTCCACCACCCCGTCGATCAGATAGGCCTCCATCAGGGTGACGAGCTTTCCGTTTCTGATCTGGTAGGGCACCTGGGCGCTCTCATACCGCGATATCTCCGCACCGGCGCTCCGGCCCTCGAAATCGTCCGCCTGGGCGTCCGCATCGACCCAGTCCCCTATGCTGTTGACGACATCCAGGACCCTCACGCCCGCGCTCTCGAAGAGGAGGCCGAACCTGGGCTCCGACATGAACCTGTAGAGGAACTGCTTGTAGCGATCGAACGGGCTGGGGAGCCCGTCGGAAGACGACTCCTTGCTGAGGCCGAAGAAGCCGTTGAGGTCGATCTTGGTGCCCTCGTCCTCGCACTCGCCGTCGAAATCGCCGTCGAAGCTCAGAAACTCCTCCGCCTGCTTGCCCTGCGATATTGAGGCGTCCCTGCGCATCTCCTCTATGGCCTCGGAGGCCTCCCCTTCCTCCTCGCCGTCCATCCCCGGTATGGCGCCCTCGATGAACACCGCCCTGATGAGCCCGGTGGAGAGGGGGAACTGCTGGCAGAGCGGAAGCTGTGCGTTTGCGCCGAGGTACTGCCCGAGGTTCTGGCTCTTGACGACCTGCTGGAAGGTCTGGTTGAACTTGAGCTCCAGCCGCATGAAGTTGTAGGCCGATCTGGCGAGATAATAGGCCTTCAGCCGATCGGCCTCGTTCTGGACCAGGTTATAATATACGCTGGTGTTATAAGCGAATTCGACGCCAACCATCGTGAGGACGGTGATGGCGGAGAGCACGAGCATCAGCGCAACGCCTTTTCTGTTTCCGATCAGCCTCATCTGCGAGCCCCGTCACAAGTCTATGGTCCCCTCCGACAACGCAGGCATGCACGCCGTGGAGAGGGGGATGTTGCGGTCGCCGCCGTCAGGATCGGGGAAGACCACGCTGATCCTGACCGCGAGGGGGAGCTTCTCGCTCCAGTCGAGCTTGTCCGTGTTCCACTCCTTGCCCCATTCCTTTTTGCGGATATCGTAATATTCGACGTTGAACGAGAGCACCCCCTCGAGCAGACGGAAGGCGGTGCCCTGCACCTCGTCGGTGTCGTCGAGCCACGGCTGCTCGCGGCGCACCACGTTGTACCTGCCCGCGACCTCCTCGTCCGGCAACACCTCGTAGGCGATCTTGGTCTGATCGCTCTGCTTTGAGTTCTTCATCAGCCTCACGTGGGAGAGCGAGGTGAAGCGCATGGAGTCCTGCTCGCCCCTGTCCTCGCCTATGAAGAAGGTCTTGTATGGGGAGCGCGTGGCGGTCTCGCCGCCGCCTGCGGCCGCGGAGATCGTCGTGCGCTTCGTGAGAAAGGCCGCGGCCACGTCGTCGGAGATCTTGCGCATCGCGACCTGGGCCGCGTGAAAGACGTCGTCCCTCGCCTCTATGCGCTCCTTGGAACGGAAGCTCTGCGACGAGGAGGTCCATATCAGGGTCATGATCACGCCCATGAGCGCGACGGAGACCATGACCTCCAGGAGGGTGAATCCCAGGTTTCGTGACTCGTGACTCGTGACTCGTGACTGGCTGTACATATCCGTCCGATCACATTCTGACTATATGAGTTATAACGTCGAAGGTCTGCTCCTGGCCCATGTCCTGCCAATTCACCGTGAGCCTCAGCTCCCTCACCGTCTTCGCGATCTCCTTGGTGAGCTGCGCCGCCACCATGCTCTGGATGCTCCCCTCCTCGCCGGCGACCGGGGCCGGGAGCTCGACCTTTTTTATCTCCATGGTCCAGCTGTAGTCGCCGAAAGGATCCTCGAATGTTCCGCTCTCGCTGCGCTCGTCCGGGATCTCGTTCTTCTTGCCGGCCTCGATGAGAGATATCTCAATCTCGGTCATCCTCTGGCGGGCGAGCATCGTGGCGACGGCGAGCGCCTCCGCCCTGCCGCTCTTGATCATGGTGTTTCCCGAGAACATGAGCAGCGTGGTGAGGGCGGTCGCGAGGATCGCGACGGCGACCATCACCTCGAGGAGGGTGAACCCGGCGCGCGACCGCTGATCTCTGCGCCTCCGATTCATCTCGCCTCCATGCGGCGATACGCCGGCTCGATGCCCACCCTGCCGCTTATCGGGTTCGTCTCCAGGGAGTAGTTGGCCTCGTCCTTTTCGTCGCGCAGGTTTATCAGCGCGTACTCGACGTACCCGTTGGGGAAGAAGTGGATCACCGCCTGACCGCCGGACACGCCGGCAGGATTGTGCTCGACGAAGACGTCCTTGAAAAAGACGGAGCCCGGAAGCTTCGTGGGCTTGAGCAGATATGAATCCACCTTCGTGAAAACAGCCTCCCTGGGCTTTATCCTGTGGTCGCCCTCCCCTTCCTCATCGGACCCGCCTTCGGGCGCCGAAGGGCCGGCTTCGGCGGCCCCGGCACCGGCGTCTTTCGGCTTCGCCCCCGTCTCCTCGCCTGCCGAGACGACGAACGGGTCGGAGGTCGCCTCCACCCAGTACGCGCCTTCGTCGATGTCGATCACGAGCTTTATGTAGAGCCCCTCCGTCGCCGCCTTGTTGTACAGATAACGCATGGTGGAGGCGAGCTTGTTGGAGGCGGACTTCATGTCCCATTCAAGATATGAATCCATCCTGCTTATCACCACCCCCAGAATGAGCCCGATTATCGCAAGCGAGACCACTATCTCGAGCAGCGTGAACCCCCGGATCCAGCCGCTGCGGGCCCCCTTTGAAAACCCTTTACACCCGATTCTGCAGAACATGAGTTGAAAACCCCCGAAATCAAAACGGCCGCCCCGGCCTGTCAGTCAGACCCGGGCGGCCGAACGGCTGTGCCCTGATGCGGGGCCGTGGCCATGCCGGTCATGTCCGGACGCCATCGGCCTCCCTGTGCGGATCAGTCGGCTGCCTCGAAGGAGCTGATGTCGGCATCCACGCCGTCGCCGCCCTCCTGGCAGTCGCGTCCTAGGGAGTAAATCTCATAATCATGCCCCTGCAGCCCCGGGCTGTAATAGACATAGTCGCACCCGAAGGTGTCCTGCGGGATCTTGTTGCCCTTGAGATAGCCCTTCGCAGGATAGCGCTTGGGGATGCGGCCGATGGTGGGTTTTTCGATCAGCGCCTGGAGCCCCTGCTCGCTTGAAGGATAGAATCCGTTGTCGCGGCGGAACTGGTCGAGCGCCTCCTCGAAGCCCTTCATCTGGGTCTTAGCGGTCTCGACCTTGGCCTCGTCGAGCCTGTCCAGCACGTTGACCGTCACCACGGTCGCGATCAGGCCGAGGATCGTGATGACGACCATGATCTCGATCAGAGTCATACCTTTTGAGCCGGCCAGAAACCTCTTCATATCCCCCCCCTTTCAAAAAACCGTGACTCGTGACTCCCGGAAACGACAGCACAAACCGGGTCGCTAATTCGCAATCGACCTATTATCCAGAAACCCCCAAGAAAAGCAACCCCCTTGCCGTGCCCGCCGCAGGCGACTCCCCTTCTAACCCAGCTGGTTCAGCTGCATGATCGGCAAAAGTATCGAGAGGACGATGAAAGAGACCACGCCGGCCATCACCAGTATCATGATCGGCTCGAGCAGCGTGGTCAGGGTGGACAGGGTGTTGTCCACGTCCGCATCGTAGGCGTCCGCCACCCTTTCCAGCATGCGCTCAAGGTCCCCGGTCTTCTCGCCGATCGCGATCATGTGGGTGACCAGCGGCGGGAACTCGCCGCTCCGCTTGAGCGGATCGGCGATGGAGGCGCCCTCCCTCACGTTTTCCCGGGTCTGCTCTATCACGGAGCGAAGCCTGGTGTTCGTGATGATGTTCTTGACTATGTCCAGAGCCCCGAGCAGAGGCACCCCGCTGGCCAGCAGCGTGGCCAGCGTGCGGGAGAAGCGGGCCACTATCACCAGCCTGTTTATCCGACCGACGAGCGGCAGGGTGAGGAGCTTGCGGTCCCACCACTCGCGCCCCTTCGGAGTGCGCAGGTAGCGCCTGGCCGCGTAGATCGCGACCGGGATCACCAGGGCGAACAAGTACCAGTAGCTCGAGAGCGCGTTGCTCGCCCCCATCAGTATCCTGGTGGGGAGCGGCAGGGTCGCGTTGACGTCCTCGAATATCTTGGTGACCTTCGGCACCACGTAGGTGAGCAGCATCACCATGAGCCCCAGGCCCACGACGGACATGATGGCAGGATAGATCATCGCGCCTATGACCTTGCTCCTGAGCTTTCCCTGGCTCTCCATGAAGTCCGAGAGCCTCACACAGACTATGTCGAGGGCGCCGCTGCTCTCTCCGGCGTTTATCATGTTCGTGTACATGTCGCCGAAGACCTTGGGATGCGCCTTCATGGCGTCGGAGAGCTTGCTGCCCTCGGTCACCCTGTCGCGGACCTTGGTGAGGATGTTCTTGAGCTTGGGGTTCTCGATCTGGTCGAGCAGGGCGTTCAGGGCCTCGACGAGCTGTATGTTGGAGGCCAGAAGCGTGGAGAGCTGGCGCGTCATGAGGGCGACATCCTGCACCTTCACCCTCTGGAAGTACTTGCCCACGTCGATCTGCATCCCGAGCCCGACCTTCTGCCCCGACTCGCCTTCGATGTGCAGGGTGGTCGGGAACACCCCCATCTTCCTGAGCTTCTGGCGGGCGGCCCGCTCGTTCTCGCCGTCGACGTTCCCGGACGCGCGCTTGCCCTTCGCATCTATCCCTGAATACTCGAATACCGGCATATCTTCTTTCACCTTTCAGCTTGAATCTACTCGCTGTCCTCCTGCGTCACACGCAGGACCTCCTCGATCGTGGTGAGCCCCTGCATGACCTTCATGGCCGCGTCCTGCCTCAGCGTGCTCATCCCCTGCGCGACAGCGACCTTCTTTATGGTCGTGGCATCGGAACCCTTCATGAGCTCCGCCCTCACCGCGTCGGTGACCATGAGTATCTCGTGGATGCCGGCGCGGCCCGAGTATCCGGTCTCGAGGCATATCGGGCAGCCGACCGGCCTGTATATCTGCCTGTTCTTGAGGTCGGACTGGCTGATGCCGATCTGCGCGATCTCTGCATCTTCGGGCGTGTACTTGCGCGCGCAGTCGCGGCAGACGGTCCTGACCAGGCGCTGCGCGACGATTCCAAGGACCGATGAGGCGACGAGAAACGGCTCAACGCCCATGTCGACCAGCCTCGTGATCGAGCTGGGAGCGTCGTTGGTGTGAAGGGTGGACAGGACCAGGTGGCCGGTCAGCGAGGCCTGGATGGCGACCTCGGCGGTCTCCTTGTCGCGGACCTCGCCCACCATTATGATGTCGGGGTCCTGCCTGAGGAATGCCCGGAGTCCGGAGGCGAAGGTGAGCTCGATCTTGGGGTTGACCTGCATCTGGTTCACGCCGTGCAGCTGGTACTCGACCGGATCCTCGACCGTTATGATCTTAACCTCGTTCGTGTTTAGCTTGGAGAGCGCCGAATAGAGCGTGGTCGTCTTGCCCGAGCCGGTCGGCCCCGTGACCAGGATGATGCCGTTGTGGTGGTTGAGCAGGTCCTTGAACTTTTCGATGTTCCCGCGCGAGAAGCCCAGGGAATCGAGGTCGAGAAGGACCGAGGAGGCGTCCAGCAGCCTCATGACGACGCTCTCGCCGTGCGCGGTCGGGATCGTGGAGACGCGGATGTCTATGTCCTTGCCGGCGATCTTGATCCTTATCCTGCCGTCCTGGGGGATGCGCTTCTCCGCTATGTTGAGCTGGCTCATGACCTTCACGCGCGAGATGATCGCGTTCTGCGCCCGCTTCGGGGGGGTGAGCACGTCGTAGAGGATGCCGTTGATCCGGAAGCGGATCTTGAGCTCCCTCTCGAACGGCTCCACGTGGATGTCGCTGGCCTTCTGCTTGACCGCGCGGAAGAGAAGCGTGTTGACGAGCCTGATGATGGGCGCCTCGTCGTCGGCGTCGAGCAGGTCCACAGGCTCGTTGAAATCGTCGGCGATCTCGCCGCCCTCCTCCAGCTCGCCGATCGCCTCCTCCCCGCCGCCCGTTGCGCGGTTGTAGACGGCGTTGATCGCGTTGACTATCTCGTAGCTGGAGGCGATCACCGGCCTTATCTCCATGCCGTAGAACATCCTCAGGTCGTCGAGCGCGTAGAAGTTCGTGGGGTCGGCGATGGCGACCACCAGCGAGCCGGCCTCCTTGCGGAGCGGAAGTATCTCATTCTGCTTTGCGTAATTGATGGGAAGATTCGCTATCAGGTCGGGCGGTATGCTCTCGATCTCGATCTTGTTTTCGTACGGGAATCCCAGCTGTATCGAGAGCGCCTTGAGGACGTCCTCGGTCCGGAGGAACTTGAGCTGGACCAGCGCCTCGCCGAGCTTGATGCCGCGCTCGCGCTGGACCGCCAGCGCCTGCTCGAGCTGTTCCTCAGTCAGCGCGGTGGTCTCAAGGAGTATCGAACCGAGGCTTCTCTCTTCCATTGGATTCCCGTCAGGCCGATGGCGTCAGTAAGATTTGTCGACTCCGCCCTTGCGGTCGGCCGGCTTGTCAGCGGCCTGCGGCTGGGCCGGCGGCGCCTTCGAGCTCGCCATCGGGCCCTGGCTCGAGCTCACCGAAGGGACTGTGATCACCGGCGAAGGGGATGTCCCCGGCGCCGCCGCAGGGACCGGTGTTGCCGCAGG
>JAFGMW010000025.1 GCA_016927275.1 Pseudomonadota bacterium | reverse complement strand
TGCGGCGCAGCCCCTCGCGCTCGGGGTCCTCGCCGAGCCTCTCCAGCAGCGACCTTATTATCTTCTCCATGTCCGGCCTTTTAGCCCATGTGCGCAACTAGTCAACATCCTATCTCGAGCGGTCGATCGCCTCGCGCATGGCCTCCTCGACGCAGGTGGGGCTGTAGTCGCAGACCTTGAGGTCGTCGTACGGCGCGCCCGAGGGGGAGAGGAAGACGATCGAGGGCCAGCCGAGCACCCCGTACTTCCCTATCAGCCTGCGCACCTCGGGCGTCTCCGAGGTGGCGTCCACGCGCAGGGGGACCATCTTCCCCGAGAGCTCCACGATCTCGGGGCGGCTGTAGAACCTGCGCTCGAGCGCACGGCATGGGGGGCACCAGTCGGCGGTGAACTCGATCATCACCGGCCTCGCCGTTCGCCGCGCCTCGGCAAGGGCCCCCGCCTCCTCGGTCATCCACTCTATCCCCGGCCTGTAGGAGGGAGCGAAGCTGCCGGCGCTCCAGCCGAGCAGGCTCCCCATGTAGAACGCGGCCGGGAAGAGGAGCATGACGCCGAGCGCGCGCCTGATCCAGAGCATCCAGGTGCCGCCCTTCAGCCTCCCGGCGAGCTCGCCGTAGAACGCGCCCATCAGCGCCATGATCAGGCCCATGCCCCCGCCGAAGACGACCAGAAGCGAGAACCCCTTGAGATAGCTCCCCTCGAGTGCGACGTAGCCGAGGAGCGCAGCCAGCACAGGACCCGAGCAGGGCGACGCGACGAGCCCGAGGCCCATGCCGGCCAGGAGCGCACCGCGGTAACCCCGACCGCCGAGGCGGTGGATCCTCTCATGGAGCCTTCGGGGGATGCGCACGTCGAACGCCCCGAGCATGGCGAGGCTCATGGCCAGGAAGAACATCACCACCAGGGCGAGAAACCAGCGCTGCTGATAGAGGAAGCCGAGGTTGCGGCCGAGCGCCACGGCCCCGAGGCCGAGCGCCGAGTACGTGAGCACGAGCCCCGCGACCAGCAGGGCCGCGGAAAGGAGGTTGTGCTGGAGACGCCTGTGGGGATGGACCCCCACGAAGATGAGGACCGCCGGTATCACCGGCCACACGCACGGGGTCAGCGAGGTGAAAAGCCCCGCGAGGAAGACCACGAGAACGGTGAACAGAACTCCCCTGTCGAGGATGACCGAGAAGTCCCTCACCGCGAACAGCTGCCGAAGTCCCAGCCTCTCGGAGATCGACGCGGGCCGCCTCGCCTCCGCCCCGGCCTTGTCTGCCCCCCGCGCTCCCGGGGCCGCGGACCGGGCAGGAACGACCTCTACGCTGAAGGCCACCTCGCGCTCGTCGGGCCGAAAGCAGAGGGTCGGGGAGCACCCCCTGAAGGAGACCACTGCGGTCAGCTCGCGCACCCCCGGGGCGAGCCCTTCGGGCGCCTCCCCCTTTATCCTGATCCTGAGGTCGCTGCCGTAGACTTCGACCTCCCTGTCGAGAAAAGGATCGTGCCTGGTCGCCGGCTCGGGGTACAGGACCTCCCTGACCATGAGCCCCTCGAGGCTCGCGAAGTCCACGTCGGTCTCCCTCGCGTAGAGATAGTATCCCTCCGGCACTGTCACGGTCATCGTGAACTCGAAGTCGTCGCCGGCATGAACGCTCCCCCCCTCCGAACCGGGCACGACCCTGAACGGCTCAGCCGCGTCGATCGCAGAGTGGGCCGTTGCCGCCAAAAGCAGCGCCAGAACCGCCGCCGACAGTCGCGAGAGGTTTCGCATGGCCCGGCATAGTACATGAGCTGAAAAACGAGGTCAATCGCGCGGCCTTTGCCCTTGAAGTATGGGCGCCGTTAATGTAATTGTTGTTCCGATGAACAGCGACAACGCCCTCTTCCTCAAGACCGCCTTCAAAATCGCCGCAAGGGTCGGCGCCTCGGCGGTCGTGGTCCACGCCGATCCTCTCGACGACATGGAATGGAGCGAGCCGATCCCCAAGAGGCGCAAGGTGATCCTCCTCTCGAGAAAGAGGAAGATGGAGAGCGGCGAGGAGGCCAGGGGCACCCTCGCCTCCAGGGCGAACGCGGTGCTGACGCTCCCGCGGATCGCGCTGACGAGGATCTCGCTCATAAAGATAGGCACGACGCTGGCCCTCTCGCAGGAGCTGGTGAAGCCGGGCGATAAGATCGTCTTCGCCGTGGGGCCCGCCGACTCCGGCCCGCTCGACCTCATCCAGTCGGTCGACACCTCGAAGGAGTCGGAGATAATAGCGGGCCGCAGCGTGGGCAAGATCTCCGAGACGGTCCAGCCCGAGCTCTTCCAGGCGGTCCTCAACCTCGCCATCGAGCTGGCCGAGACCGGCCGCGAGGGCAAACCCATAGGCACCATCTTCGTGGTGGGCGACCACGAGAAGGTGATGCAGCTCTCGAAGCAGATGATAATGAACCCGTTCCGCGGATACGAGGAGGAGGAGCGCAACCTCCTCACCTCGTCGATGAAGGAGACGATGCGCGAGTTCGCGGCGATGGACGGCGCCTTCGTCATCGCGGACGACGGGACCGTGCTCGCGTCGGGGCGCTACCTCGGGGCGGCGACCGACGAGTCGCAGCTCCCCCGCGGCCTCGGGAGCCGCCACATAGCCGCGGCGGGAATCACATCCTTGACCCGCGCGCTCGCCTTTGTTATATCCGAGTCCTCCGGAGACGTGAGGATCTTCAGGGACGGCAAGATAATAATGCACATCGAGAAAGCCCCGTCGAAGAAGTGACGCAGAGGACCCCCGGGCAAACAACTGAAATTTCAGCGGGCGATACGGCCCGCGCGCGGAGCAGAGACGACATGGCGAGGAAAGAGCTGATCGAAAGCACTGACGTGAAGTTCGACCTGAGGCTGATCGACATGGAGCTCAGGGACGGCAGGGTCAAACGCAAGGACTACGAGGATCACCTCAAGTCGCTGCCCGACGACGAGGCCAGGGGCGAGCTCGTCGAGGTCTACCAGGAGCCGGCCCAAGACGCGGCCGCTGACGAGAGCCTCACGTTCACCTCGGGCTAGCGCCCGTCCCACTCGACCATATCGCGACCGAAGACCGCGGCCGCGGCCCCCACAGCCGCCCGCTTGAGCTCGTCCATCCCGACCGGCCTGTCGAGCAGCCGCTCCATCGTGGTGACCCCGCGGTCGCTTATGCCGCACGCCACGATGTGGCGGTACGGGGAAAGATCGCAGCCCGCGTTCAGCGCGAAGCCGTGCTGGGTGACGCCGTGCGAGACGTTGAGCCCTATGGCCGCGAGCTTCTCGCCCCCGGCCCAGATCCCAGGGTGCCCCTCATCCCTTTCGGCCCTGATCCCGAACTCGCCCACGGTCCCAATCAGCATCTCCTCGACCATGCGCACGAACTCCCTCACGCCCAGCCGCGCCTTTGCGAGGTCGAAGATGAAGTAGCCGACCAGCTGCCCCGGGCCGTGGTAGGTCGCCCTGCCCCCGCGGTTGGTGACAACGAGCTCAATCCCCTCGGCCGCCAGCGCATCGGCGCCGGAGAGGACGTCCGAGGCGATCCCCCTGCGCCCCTGCGTGATGACCGGATCGTGCTCGAGCAGGAGCAGACGGTCGGGGATGCGGCCGGCCCGGCGCTCGCGGCGCAGATCCTCCTGCATCCGCCAGGCCTTTGCGTACCGGACCCTGCCCAGGTCCCGCCACTCGACTCTGCCCTGTCCGGATATCATCTGAAGCGCTCTTCGCGGATGCTGCGGTTGCGGAGTATGTCGAACCCTATCATGAGGTACTTCACGCCGCTTATGAGGAGCAGCGCGGCGGTGATCACGATGCCCCAGATGAGCCACAGTTGGAGCGGCCGGCCGATGAAGACAGCGGCCGGGCTCATGCGGATCACAAGCCCGGTCACAGCCACAAGGAGCATGCAGAAGGTGGCTATCTTGGAGATGATGAGCGCCCTGATGGGTATCTCGACCTTCGATCGGGTGAGGTAGGCGATGCCCGAGATGATCATCGCGTCGCGGGCCAGCGCCAAAAGCACGAACCACAGCGGGAGGATCCCGACCACGGCGAGCGATATGAAGCAGGTCTGGATGAGCGCCTTGTCGGCGAGAGGGTCGAGAAGCGCCCCTAGCTTCGAAGGCCTGCCGGTGAGCCTGGCGACCGTGCCGTCGACGAGGTCGGTGGCGCCCGCCACTGAAAAGCAGGCGATCGCCCAGCCGTGGAGGCCGGCCGCGAACAGGGCCAGGAACACCGGCGTGAGCACCAGCCTGAGAATCGTGAGCATGTCCGCCGGCGTGACCATCGTCCCCTTCTTTCGCAGCCTACTCTGTTACATCATCGCGCCGGGGATTTCCAGAGGAAACGCCCCTGCCGCGCCTTGCCCCTCTGGCCGCGAACTCGCGGTAGCGGCCGTAGTGCTTCTCGTGGAGCCTGAGCTCCACCCTGATCCCCTTCGCCAGGTAGCGCACGCTGTCCACGCGCCCCACCCTGTAGAGCTCCGAGAGCACCTCCCCCCTCCCCATGGGGATGAGGAGAGTGGCCTTCCGGAACTCCGCGGACAGGATCCGGTCGAGCCTCTTGAGGAGAGCGGTCAGCCCCTCGCCCGTAAGGGCCGAGATCCGTATCTCCTCCCCGTCGCCCCTGTAGCGCCCGCCGGGCAGGTCGCACTTGTTCACCGCCTCGACCCGCGGGGTCCCGGCCATGTCGAGCTCGGCGAGCACCCGGTCGACGACCGCCGCGCGCGCGACCGCCTCCTCG